>DASYZR010000116.1 GCA_035945995.1 bacterium | reverse complement strand
GGCGCGCTCGTTTTGGCGGGTGCCGCAGCAGGCGGATGGCGACTTTGCGATCCCGTTTGGTGACCCGGCAGAACTCATCCAAGAGCCCACTCTTGTCCCGGCGTGAGGCCAGGCGATAACGCGCACGAAGAGATGCGGCGTATTCGCGCACACTGAGAGGACCCACGTTGCCTCCTGGGCGCCGGTGACCGGCATTTTGAGGCAACGGTTCGCTCTTCGGTGTCGATAATTTTGAGGCACTTCGGATTCTTGACATTCTTGACCTCCGCGAGTAACATTAGGACGATCCAGTCCTAGTACTGGATAATCCTAGGGCAAAGACGGTTTGGCGGCGGCTTGGCAGAGGAGACGATGAAGCGGGAGTGCAGCAACCGGGACAAGATCCTCGATGCGGCGGCGCGGCTGTTTCACCAGCGTGGGTTCCAGCCGACGTCGCTCGACGATATCGTGGCCTCGAGCGGGGTGTGCCGCAGTAACCTCTATTATCACTTCGCGAGCAAGGAAGAGCTCGGGCTCGCGGTCGTGGATTGGCTGGTGGCGCGGTTTGACTCCGACGTCATCGAAGGAACCCTGCGCGACGCGGAGCTGCCGGCCCGGCGGCGCCTCGAGCGCTTCTTTGCCGCGGTCCTAAACGGCCTCGAAGCCGACGCGTACCGGCGAGGATGTCCCTTCGGCAACCTTGCCGCGGAACTGGCCGGCGACCATCCGAAATTTCGGGAGCGGTTGAGCGGACTGTTCCGCCACTGGGAGGCGACGGTCGTGACGTGCCTCCGCGATGGCATCGGCCGCGGCGAGTTTCGGCCGGACCTCGATGTCGAACGTGTGGCGACCGCCTTGGTCAGCCAGGTGGAAGGCGCCGTGCTGCTCAGCAAGACGTACGGCCACGGCGGGCCGGTGCGGGCGGCGTGGGCGACTTTGGAACTTCTCGAGAGCAGGTGACAAACGTGGAACACGTACGGGAAACCGAGACAACGTCAACGGAGTCGGTCCGCACGGTCCTGCCGCAGGACCGCCGGCTCGGCAATCCGGCGCCGTCCATTCCGGACACGCGAATTTCTCCGGAGGCGGCGCTTCTCGAAGAGATGGTCAAGACGCATTTGGACGCGCTGTACCGGACGGCCCTGCGGCTGACGAGCCGGTCACAAGATGCGGAGGACCTGGTGCAGGAAACGTTCCTGCGGGCCTGGCGCTCGCTGCACACGTACCGCGACGGGACCAATCCGAAGGCGTGGCTGTTCCGCATCCTTCACAACGCGCATATCGACCGCTACCGCGCCACCACACGGACGGTGCCCACGGTCGACGAGATCGAGGGACAGGATCCGGCGTTTGTCGTGCACGAGTCGCCCGAGTCCCTCGTGACCGGCGGCGTGATGGAGGCCGAGGTCCGCGACGCCCTGGTGAATCTGCCCGATGTCTTTCGGGAGTGCGTGGTGCTCGCCGATTTGGAAGGGTTCAGCTATCAGGAAATCGCCGACACGCTGGGGATTCCCCGCGGGACGGTGATGAGCCGGCTCTTCCGCGGACGCCGCGCGATGCGCAAGGCGCTGGCCGAGTACGGCCGCACCCACGGGTACGCCCGGGCCAACTAACGACTTCGCGCGCCGGCGGCGCGGCGGGCGCCGGCGGCTACAACCAGGGATAGCGCGGCTCGCGGTACAGGCGCCCCAGATCGAGTCCGCCCGCGACCACTTGGCCGAGCAGGTCGACCAGATGACCGTGAAGGCGGGCCGGCACCGCGTCCGCGCCGGGATCGAGCAGGCCTGGCCCGTCGTTGTTCGCACCGGCGTCCGCGCAGCGGTCGTGCGCGCGGGCGTCGGTGTGGCGGTCGTGCAGTACCTCGGGCCGTCCGAGCAGAAGCGCCATCGCCGCTTCGATTCCGTACGCGCCCCAATTCGAAATCCCCGCCGCGACCAGCACCTCGGCCGCCACCTCCGGGACCACGGTGCCGGCGCACGGGCAGGCGCACCGGCGTGCGTGCGGGACGGTGCGGAGGATCGTCTCCCGGATCGGCGCACAGCCCAGCTCGTTTCCGCCGTCGGCCACCGCAATCGTGAGCACCCCCGCGGCCCGCGCGGCGGCGAATAACGGGTCGATTTTGCCGCAGTGCGCCGTGAGGCTCTTCCCGCCCGCCGAGTGGTAGTGCCGGTGCTCGTTGGCCCCGGGCCGCTCGACGGCGATCAGCGCCGCCGGCCGAAGCGTCTCCAAGACCTCGCGGGTCCGCTCTTCTGCCTCGGTCCACTCCAGCGGAAAGGGCAGCACGGCCGCGGTCGTAGGAAGGCCGAGCGCGTCGCCGAGCGGCCGCACGTAGAGGCCCGCCCCGCGGACGGCGGCCGCGCAGAGGTCGACGTTGACGGGATCGGTGACGATCACCGGCCGCGCGCCGCGCGCCAGGACCAGCGCGCGGGCGAGAGTGGCGGCGCCGACCGGGCCGTCCTGCTCGCCGATGAACCACGGGTACATCGGAAAGCCCGTCGCCAGGACAACGGGATCGCCGTGGCTCACACGGGACAGGAGCCGTGCCGCCGCCTCGAGACACAGCGGCCCGTCGTGGAGGGCGCGCGCCGCGGGGTAGAGCTCGTCGATGACCCCGCGCCCGGCCCCGTCCGCGGCAATCAGCCGGTCGATGCTCTCGCCGACCTTGCGCTGATCGGTCGTCGGTGTGATCACAGCCCCCCTAATAGCACGGGGTCCCGGATCGTTCCTCCCCGGCCGGCCCGGCCGCCGATCGTGTGACGGGCCTCGCCGCCGCCGGTGAAGGAGGCCGATCCCCAGCAGCAGAAGCCCGCGCAAAGCGTCGATGTCAGGCTCCAACGGAAGGCGGGTGACCATGAGATCAGTCCGCATCGCGCTTGCGCTGGCCACGGCCGTCGCCGTGCTCGGCGCGTGGACCGGCCCGGGCCGCGCGGCCCCGGCCGCCCCGGCGACCGTCACGATCGCCTATCAACCCGGGATCGGCTACGCGACGCTGCTGGTCATCAAGGCCCAGCACACGCTGGAGAAGCAATTCCCCGGGACGTCGTTCGCCTGGACGCTGCTGGCCAACGGGGCGACGATCCGCACCGGGATGATCGCGGGGCAAATCCAGTTCGGCGCGGGCGGCGTCGCACCGTTTCTCATCGGCTGGGACCGGGGGGCGGGGCTCCGGCTCGTCGCGGCGATGAACGAGATGAACCTCTGGCTCGTGACCCGCGACGCGTCGGTGCGCACCCTGCGCGATCTTAAACCGGGGATGAAGATCGGCATGCCGGGCGTCGATTCGATTCAGGCCATCGTGCTGCGCAAAGCGGCGCAGAAGGTGTTCGGCAATGCCGGCGCCCTGGACACCGACATCGTCTCGATCGAGCATCCCGTCGGCGTGCAGGCGCTGCTGAACGGGCAGTTGACCGCGCACCTGTCGTCGCCGCCGTTCCAGTTCGAGGAAGTCGCGGCGGGCGGCCGGATCATCCTCCGGAGCTACGACCTGTTCGGAGAGAGCACGTTCAACAGTGTGTTCACGACGGACAAGATCGCCGCGGCGTATCCTCAACTCGTCGACGGCATGGCCCGCGATCTTACGGAGGCGACGGCGTTCATCAACGCCCATCCCAAAGAGACGGCGGCGATTCTCTCGGCGGACGCGCACGGCCGGCCGGGGCCGGACGAGTTCCTGGCGTGGATGACCAGGCCCGGGGTGCGGTATGCGACGACGCCGCACGGGTTCATGACGTACGCGCAGTTCATGCACTCCATCGGTCTCCTGTCGAAGGTGCCGGGGTCGATGTGCGACATCGAGCTGCCCGTGCTCCGGTGCAGCGGGAGCTGAGCGCCGCATCCGTGGGGGCCCCGCCGGCGCCGGGTCCTGTCCCGCGCCTCGCCGCGCTGGACGTCGACATCGCGTACGGCGAGGCGCGCGTCGTCGAGGGCGCGAGCTTTGCCGTCGCGCGCGGCGAGAAACTGGTGATCATCGGGCCGTCGGGGTGCGGCAAGACGACGCTCCTCAAAGCGCTGGCGGGATTTCTCTTCCCGGCGCGCGGCGCAATCCTCCAGGACGGCCATCCGGTCACCGGCCCCGGACCGGACCGCGCCGTCGTGTTTCAGGACTTCGAGCAGCTCTTCCCGTGGCGCACCGTCCTCGGTAACGTGGTGTACGCGCTCGGGGTGGCGCGCGGGGTGCGGGGGGCCGCGGCAGTGGCGCGGGCGCGGCAGATGCTGGATCTCGTCAACATTGCCCAGGCCGCAGACCGCTATCCGCATCAGCTCTCCGGGGGGATGAAGCAGCGGACCGCCATCGCCCGCGCGCTTGCGCTGGAGCCCGAGGTGCTGCTCATGGACGAGCCGTTCGGCGCGCTCGACGAGATCACGCGCAGCCGGCTCCAGATCGAGCTCAACGAGATCTGGAAGCGGACGGGGGTCACCATCGTGCTCGTCACGCACTCGATCCAGGAAGCGGTGTTTCTCGGCCACCGGGTCCTCGTGATGTCGGGTGAGCGCGGCCGCGTGCGGGAAGTCGTGGATACCCGCGCCGCGGATGACTTGGGCAGCGCGGCGTTCAAGGACCTCTCCGACCACCTGCGGACGCTGCTCGTCGAACCGTCACGATCCGCCGCGCCGCTCGCGGCGGCGGGAGCGATCCATGGCCGTCCTCACGGGTGACGCCCGGCGGGCGGCGCCGCCCCGGGCGGCCGCATGGGGCCGGCTCCCGACGGGCCTCCGCTACGCCGTCATCATCGTCGGGCTGGTCGGTGTTTGGGAGACGTACGTGCAGGCGACGCGCATCTCCCCGCTGCTCGTGTCGTCTCCTCTCCAGGTGGCGGCGGCCGGGTGGCGGGCCGTGGCGAACGGCCAGATTCCGGCGGCGACGGCGAGCACCCTCCAGGAACTGCTCGCCGGCATCGCCGTCGGCGCGCTCGCCGGGTTCGCGTTTGCGTCGGCGGCCGTATTCTCGCAGATCGGCCACGACGTGCTGTCGGTGCTGATCGCCGTGATGAACCCGCTGCCGGCGATCGCGATTCTGCCGCTGGCGATGATCTGGTTCGGCATCACGCCGAAGGCAATCGTGTTCGTCGTGGCGCTCGCGACGGTGTGGCCCGTGGCGATCAACACCGACGCCGGGTTTCGGACCATCAGCCCCACGACCCGCATGGTGGCGCGCAACCTCGGGCTGCGGGGGGTGCCGCTCGTCACCGGCGTGCTGCTGCCGGCGGCGCTGCCGTACATTCTCGCCGGCCTGCAGACGGCCTGGGCGTTCGGCTGGCGGACCGTGGTGGCGGCGGAGCTCGTGTTCGGCGTGGCGGGGTCGACCGGCGGCCTCGGCTGGTACATCAACAACGCGCGGTACTATCTGTTTGTGCCGGACATCTTCGCCGGGTTGATCGTGATCTCGGTGCTCGGGATCGCCGTGGATTTTCTCTTCCGTCTCATTGAGGCGCGGACGGTGATCACGTGGGGCCTGAAGACCGTGCGGTAGAGCCGGGGAGGCGCCGATGAAACCCCCATCCACGCTCGTGAACGCCGACGTCCTGTTCGAAGACCTGGGCCGCCGCCTGTACGTCGAGGCGCAGATCGACATCCCGCCGGACGTGCGGGAGGCGCTGCGGGCCGCGGCCGAGCGCGAGTCGCTGCCCGGGCCGCGCGGGATTCTGACCACGATGCTGCGCGCGATCGATGTGTCCGACCGCAAGCAGACGCTCGTGTGTCAGGACACGGGGATCCCGATCTTCTGGATCACCATCGGCAGGGGGATCGCAATCGACGGCGCCGCGATGCTGGACGCGCTCCGGCGCGGGGTGGAGCGGGCGACCCGCGAGACGCCGCTGCGGTCGAGCATCGTCTCCGCGCTCGGCCGTACGAACCGCCAGACCAGCAGCGGCGAGGGCGTCCCGGTGTTCCACGTCGAGTTTTCCACCGCCATCGACCACATCGACATCGTGATGATGCCGAAGGGGTCCGGGTCGGAAAGCATGTCGTTTCTCAAGATGCTCCTGCCCGCGGACGGAGTGGGCGGCATCAAGAAGTTCATCCTCGAGACGTGCGTCGCGGCCGGCGGCCGGCCGTGTCCGCCGACCATCGTCGGCGTCGGGATCGGCGGTTCCTCCGACCTCTGCATGACGCTCGCCAAGAAGGCGACGCTGCGCCCGGTCGGCACGCGGCATCCCGACCCCGAGGTCGCCGCGCTCGAAGTCGAGATGCGGGACGCGATCAACAGCACCGGGATCGGCCCGATGGGGCTCGGGGGCGAGACGACGGTGCTGGACGTGCACGTCGAGACGGCCTGGACGCACATCACGCTCAACCCCGTGGCCGTCAACATGCAGTGCTGGCGCGGCGAGCGGCGTCGCGCGCGGGTCTACGGCGACGGCCGGGTGGAGATCGGGTACTAAAATGGACCACCGTCTGCGCCCTCCGTTGTCGGAAGAGGACGTGCGGCGCCTTCGCGCCGGCGACGCCGTGACGCTCGACGGCGTGGTCTGGGGCATTCGGGACGCCACGCTCATCCGGATCTTCGATCAGGGCCAGGCGCCGCCGGCAGATCTTCGCGGCGGCGTGCTGCTCCACGTGGCGCCCAACGTGCGACCGTCGGCCGCCGCGGCGAGCGGGTACGAGCCCACCACGGTCGGCACGACGACGAGCATGCGGATGGACCGGTTTACGCGCGGCCTGCTCCGCGACTATGGGGTCCGGGCGATTATCGGCAAGGGCGGCCTGTCCGACGACAGCAGCGCGGCGTTCCGGGAGTCCGGCGGGGCCTACTTCGCGATCGTCGGCGGCGCGGCGTCGGTGGAGACGGAGCAGGTCGAGGCCATCGAGCGCGTGTACTGGGAAGACCTCATGCCGGAGTGCCTGTGGCAGTTTCGGGTGCGGGGGTTCGGACCGCTCACCGTCGCGATGGACGCGCACGGCGCGAGTCTTTACCGGGACGTCGCCCAAACCGCGCAGGCACGGCTCGCCGAGATCTACACGAAGCTGGGGCTCACCCCGTGACGGGACCGCGTGCGGCGCAGACCGTGCCGTTGACCCTGGCGGCAGTGGATCGTCAGGGGTCACTGACCGACGCCTTCTGGCGTGCGGCGCAGACCGTGCCGGTGACCCTGGCGGCAGTGGATCGTCAGGGGTCACTGACCGACGCCTTCTGATGGAGACGCTGCAGTGTGACATTCTGATCATCGGCAGCGGCGGGGCGGGGTTGATGGCCGCTCTGCACGCGTACGACGTCAACCCGCGCCTCCGCATCGTCGTCGCCAGCAAGGGCCTGATCGGCAAAAGCGGCTGTACGCGCCTCGTGCAGGGCGGCTTCAACGCGGCGCTCGACCCACGCGACTCGCCCGAGCTGCACTTTCGGGACACCATCATCGGCGGACAGTTTCTGAACGACCAGGAGCTCGCGTGGGCGCTCGTATCCGACGCGCCGGAGATCATCCGGCGGCTCGAGACGAACATCGGGGTCTTCTTCGACCGCCGGGAGGACGGCCACATCCATCAGAAGGCGTTCGCCGGCCAATCGTTCGACCGGACGGTGCATCGGGGCGACCTCACCGGGATCGAGATCGTGAGCCGCCTCCACGACCAGCTCTTCGCGCGGGATATCCGGTGCCTCGACGAAACGCGCGCCGTGGATCTCCTCCACGACCGCCCCGGCGGACGGATCACCGGCGCCCTCCTGCTGCGGCACGCCACGGGTGAGTTTCTGCTCGTCCGCTCGCGGGTCGCAGTACTCGCCACGGGCGGCGGGCCCCGCATGTACACGTTTTCGGCGCCGTCCCTCGAAAAGACCGGGGACGGCTACGCGATGGCGTACCGCGCCGGCTGCGATCTCATGGACATGGAGATGATGCAGTTTCACCCGACGGGGCTCCTCGCCGGGGCGTCCCGGCTCTCCGGCATGGTGCTCGAAGAAGGGCTGCGCGGGGCGGGAGCGCATCTCCTCAACGCGCAGGGCGAGCGGTTCATGGCGCGGTACGACCCGGCGCGCATGGAGCGCGCGACGCGCGACGTGGTGGCCCGGGCGAGTTATCTCGAGATCATGGCCGGGCGGGGAACGCCGTCCGGGGGCGTACTGCTCGACGCCTCGCACCTCGGGCCGGACTTCGTGCTCCGCCATTTTCCGGGCATGGCCCGCCGCTGCGCGGAGGTGGGCTACGATCTCGCGCGGGGGCCGGTGGAGGTCACGCCGACGGCGCATTTCCACATGGGCGGCGTGCGCATCGACCCCGCGTGCCGCACCGCGATGCCCGGACTGCTGGTGGCCGGGGAGGACGCCGGGGGGGTGCACGGCGCCAACCGCCTCGGCGGCAACGGTGTGGCCGAATCGTGCGTCTTCGGCCGGCGGGCGGGCCTGACGGCGGCCGAAGAGTGCACCGCGCTCCCCGAGGCGGCGCCGGATGCCGGCGAGGCCGCGGAGGCCTGCCGGCGCGCGACCGCGCCGCTCGGCCGCGCGCCGGCGGAGAACCCCTTTGCGATCCGCGACGCGCTCCAGCAGACGATGTGGGAACATGTCGGCCTGGTCCGCGACGACGCGGGGCTCCGCCGTGCGTTGGATGCGATCGGTGTGCTCGAGGAACGGGTTGCGTCCGCGGGGGCCCCGGGCGGACCGCGCGCCAATCTCGCGTGGCAGCAGGTCCTGGACGTGCGGAACCTGCTCGCGGCCGCCCGGTTGACCGCGACGGCCGCGAGGTACCGCCGGGAGAGCCGCGGGTCGCACGCGCGGCGCGATTTCCCGGACCGCGATGATGCGCACTGGCTCGCGAACGTGTTTCAGTCGGCGGGCCGCGACCCGTGGACCGAGCCGGTCCGTCTCGCGCGTCTTGCGCCCCGGGACGCGAACGAGGTCCCGCAGGGACTCGCGCCCGCGTGATCGTGCGCGTCAGGCGGTTCGACCCCGCGGCGGACCGCCGGCCCCGCTGGCAGTCCTACACGGTCGACGCGCGGCCGATGATGAGCGTCCTCGACGCGCTGTTTTGGATTCTCGAGCAACTGGATTCCACGCTGGCGTTCCGGTACTCGTGCCGTGCCGGCATGTGCGGGTCGTGCGCGATGGTCGTGAACGGCCGCGAAGGGCTGGCCTGTGGCCTGCGCCTCGAACATCTGCGGCCGCCCGTGAGCGTCGAGCCCCTGCGGTCGCTCCCCGTCGTCAAAGATCTGCTCGTCGACCTCCGCCCGTTCTTCGACAAGTACCGCGCGGTGGATCCCTTCTATGTCGGCGAGACGACGTCGCTGCTCGGCCCGGCCGCGGACCCGGCCGTCATCCCCCCGGGCGGCGCCGCGCGGGAGGTGGTGGACCGGCAGATCGACTGCATCTCGTGCGGCGCGTGCTACTCGGCGTGTCCGGTGGCGGCGATCGTTCCCGAGTTTCTCGGTCCCGCGGCCCTCAATCGCGCCTACGCGGTCAGCGCCGACACACGCGACAAGGCCGGCGCCGAACGGCTGCGCCTCGTTGCTTCCGACGGCGGCATTTTCGCATGCCACAGCGTCGGCAACTGCGTGACCGTCTGTCCGGTCGGCGTCAACCCCCTGCTGTCGATTCAACTGCTGCGAAAGGGCGCCGTCCATCGATAGGGCGGCGGCCGGAGGGGCAGGGGGTAGGCCTGGGGCGGGCCGGCAGGCGTTCGCCTGGTACTACCTCCGGGTGACCGGTGTCCTCATGGTTGCCTTCGTGCTCATCCACCTCTTTCTGATGCACTACGCCACGGCCCCGTCGGCGACGGGCGCCGCGTTCGTCGGCGGACGCTGGCGCGGCGCCGGCTGGCGGGCGTTCGACTGGACCCTGCTGGTCCTCGCGCTGACGCACGGCGTCGTCGGCGTGCAGGGGATGCTGCGCGAGGTGATCCGGCGGCCCGCCGTCCGAGCGGCCCTCGACGTGACGGCCGCGGCCATCGCGGTCGGATTCGCGGGTGTCGGGACCGTGGCGGTGATGGCGGCCCCGCTCTCCCATCACGGCGGGATTGCCCCGGAATATGCCTGGATCCCCTCGGTCCTCGTCGGCGGGCTCGTGGTCATCGCCACGGCGACATACCTGGCCGTTGCGTCGGCCGGCATGGGGATTGGTCTCAGAGTGGCCCGCCGTGAGCCGATCGGCCGGTGGCACTATCCGGGGCAGTGGGCTTTTGCCCTCAATCGGGCCGCGGGCGCGGGGATTCTCGGGTTCCTCCTCGTCCACGTGCTCGACGTCGCGCTCTTTCCGCTGGCTCCCGATCTGTACGATCAGACCGTGAGGGCCTACAGCATGCCGTATCTGATTCCGATGGAGGTTGGGCTGGTCGCGGCGGTCCTATACCATGCGCTCGACGGCCTGCGCCTCATCGCGCTCGAGATCCTCGACCGGCGGGCGACGGCGGCCGGGGGCCCGTCGTTCGTGGCCGTCCTCGCGCTCACAGTTGGCCTGTCTCTGCCCGCGTTGGCGGTGCTGTTGGGATGGCGCCGCTAAGCGGATCGGGCGCACGAAGCGCCGGCGCGCACCGAGCGGTCTGGTGGGCCGGGTTCCTTGGCGTCGCCCTAACCCTCGGTCTTGCCCCCGCGCACCACGCATCCGAGGCGCAGGGGATGTCGGGCTCCGGCGGCGTCGTCGCCCTGCTGGACGTCGCCGCCGCTGCCGCCGGGCAGAGCGCCTTCGGCTCGGGCTTCTTCATCGGCTCCGACGGCACGGTATTGACCAATGCCCACGTCGTGCTTGGGTTCTTGCGCGATCCGGGTCGCTACCGGCTGATCGCCCTATGGAACGGCGAGTGGTTCTCAGCGTCGGTGACGTGCGCGTCTGCGCTTCCCGCCTATCAGACGCTCGATGACACTCAACCGGTCCACCCACGCAGGGATATCGCGGAGGTGCGCCTCGGTCCGGCCCCGGCCGGCCAGGTCGTCCAGGTGCAGGGGCGGCAGTGGCGCCCTCACACCGGGCCGCTGCCGGCGTTTCCCGCGCTCGCGTTCGCCGGCCGCGATCCCGTCGCCGGACAGCAGGTTGAGACCCTGGGGTATACTTTCAGCGTGGGCCCTCCAACACTCATGACGCAGCCCGGCCGGGTCCTCAGCCTCTTCAAGGCCTCCGACGGGACGCCCATCGTCGCCCTGCGCTACGCAACCCCGGCGCAACAAGGAGAGTCGGGAGCGCCGATACTCGACACCTCCGGATACGTCGTGGGCATGCAGACATGGAAGTCTGCGTCCAAGCCCCACGATGGCGCGGGCATCGCCCAAAGCGCGCTCAAGACCCCGTGTCAATGAACCTTTTCCGGCGTGAGCCCATACTCGCCAGATCTCCGCGGGCGCGGATGAGGGTCCATGTCACACCACCTTTCGCTCACTCGCTTCGCATAGCTAAACGTCCGGTCCCAGTGCGCGATGAAATGAGAGATGGGTGTCTCCGACAAGTCAAGTCGGCCGGATCTCGTACCGATTGTTCCGGGGCCCCGCGTAGGCGCAGACGCCCATGCGGGGCGAATTCACGACAGGCAACAGAGCTGCGTCATCTTCGTCGTGCGCCTCGACAATTTATGCTCGGGCATGCGTCTTGCAGAAGAACGGATCTGCGAGTTCATCGGTACACCAGGTGCAGATCTCGGTGGCGGGCGCGCTGCAAGCGGCACAGTGCCACGCGGCAGGCTCGTTGCGCGCCAGCAGACGTAGCGGCCGGTGGCCGATCTGCCCTTCACGCTCGCTTGCCACCTTGAGTCTCAGCCTCGTCGTCGATCCGAAATCGTAGTCGTAATGGAACGCGAGGTCCGTCGGCGTCACGTCGCTAAGTCGTGCGTTCATGCTGCGGGGCCGCGGACCGCCAAGGAAATCCCCCCCATCCGCCGCGCTCTGATACCGTACAGGGGGTTCCCGGGTGCCTCGACCCGCAGCCGGAAGAGTTGGGCCGGCGCGGCCCCGGCTGCGTCATGAGCGGGGACACAGACCGCCAAATGCCAGGCCATGGCCGCCTTGGCTGCCGGAGAATAGACGGGCCGCAGGTTACCAGAATTGTTTCCTCGAACTTCGCGACATGAATAGGATAACGAACGTCGACTCATGGCACGGGCATATTCGATTTGCCGCTCTGAACTGGACGTGTGAGATCCTATGCCATTCCGCTTCAAGGAGCTAGAACTACCCGGCCCGATTCTCGTTGAAGCCGCGGCTTTTGAGGACCCTCGAGGCGTCTTTGTGGAAACCTACAAGCGATCCGAGTTCGAGGCCGCGGGCATCCACGAGGTTTTCGTCCAGGACAATTACTCGCATTCGGTGTACAGGGTGCTGCGTGGTCTGCACTATCAGAAGCACCCGATGGCTCAAGGAAAGTTGGTCGGCGTGGTTCACGGAAAGATCTTCGACGTCGCCGTCGACGTTCGCTCGGATTCGCCTACCTACAAGCGGTGGGTCGGCGTCGTCTTAAGCGGCCACGACTATCGCATGCTGTACGTCCCGGAAGGCTTCGCGCACGGATTCTGCGTGTTGAGTGACGTGGCCGACGTCGTATACAAGGTGACGGCCGAGTATTCGCCTGAGCTGGAAACGGGCGTCCGCTGGAACGATCCGCTGGTCGATATCCGCTGGCCAATCGCGGACCCAATTCTGTCGGCTAAGGACGCCGCGCTCCCTTTTCTTCGAGACCCCGGCCACCGGCCGAGGCTCGGAGGTCCCCGGTGACAACGGTCCTGGTGACCGGCGGGTGCGGATTTATCGGCAGTCATTTCGTCCGCCTCCTGCTCGAACGGACGGGATGGAGAATAGTCAACGTCGACAATCTGACCTACGCCGGGGATCTCGAACGCGTCGCCACGTCAGGCCGGGATGAGCGGTACCGTTTCGTCAAGGGAGATATTGCCGATCGCGCGGGCCTCCAGACGCTCTGCGCAGAGGAACGCCCGTGGGCGGTGGTCAACTTCGCGGCGGAATCGCACGTGGACCGCAGCATACTCGACGCGGCCCCCTTCCTTCACGCAAACGTTCTTGGAGTCCAATCACTCCTCGAGGTGGCGAGGGAGTATTCAGTCGAGCGGTTTGTGCAAATCTCGACCGACGAGGTCTACGGGGACCTGGCCGAGGGCGTTCGTGCGTCCGAGGACAGCCCGCTCCGCCCAAGCAGTCCGTACGCCGCGAGCAAGGCCGCCGCGGATCTGTTGTGCTTAGCCTATCGGCGCACGTACGGCCTTCCGATTCTCATTACGCGCAGCTCGAACAATTACGGGCCCTGGCAGTTTCCAGAAAAACTGATCCCTCTGTTGATCCGAAACGCCCTTGCCGGCGAGACCCTGCCGCTCTACGGCGACGGCATGCAGCAACGCGATTGGTTGTACGTTGCGGACAACAGCGAAGCGATCCTGGCGGTGCTGGACCGCGGTAAGGTCGGGGCCATCTACAATGTGGCCGCCGGCCGCGAACGGACAAACGTGGAGGTCGCGCAGGCGCTGCGCCAAACGCTGGCCGAAGCCGCCGGGAGTGCGCTCGGAAGCGGGGTCCCGGATATTTGCTTCACGCCCGACCGGCCGGGTCACGATCGACGGTACGCGATCGACGCGGGGAGGATTCGCCGCGAGCTGGCGTGGGCTCCGCGTGTCAGTTTCGAAGAAGGCATGGTCCGCACTGTGGGGTGGTATTTGGAGCATCGCGACTGGGTCGAGCGGGTTTGCTCGGGCGCCTACATGGACTACCACGCGGACGTCTACGGCAGGCACTGGACACACGGGGTGCCGTGAGGGTCGCGATCATCGGCGCGAACGGCCAGCTGGGGAGCGAGCTTCCCCGTGCCCTGACTCAGTGGGATGTCCATCCACTTACTCGCCCGGCGTGCGACTTGCGTGATTTTGCGTCCGTTCGAGCGCTGCTGGCCGGCATTCGCCCCACCGCGGTCATCAACACGGCCGCGATCACCCGTGTCGACGACTGCGAATCTGACACCCAAACCGCCTTTGATGTCAACGCCCGTGCGGTGCTGAATCTCGCGCGCGTATGCGCGGACCTCGACGCCGCGCTCGTGTACCTGAGCACCGACTATGTGTTTGACGGGGAGCAGCGCTCTCCATACAGTGAACGCGACGCGCCCAATCCGCTGAGCGTGTATGGGGTCTCCAAACTTGCCGGAGAATACTTCGTCCGGAACGTCTGCGCCCGGCATCTGATCATCCGCACATCTGGACTGTACGGCGCCGCCGGTTCTCGGGGAAAAGGCGGTAATTTTGTCGAGACGATGCTGCGGCTTGCCGCGGGAAACCAGGCCATTCGCGTCGTTGACGATCAAGTGCTGGCGCCGACGTATGCGAGAGATGTTGCGCACCTCATCCGAGTCTTGTTAGAGCGGGAGGCCGGTGGGATATTTCATGTCACGAACACCGGAGCGTGTTCATGGTACGAGTTTGCCGGCAAGATCTTTGACCTTCTGGGGCTGGAGCCCGATTTCGACTCGACGACCACGGCGGCCTTTGGCGCCGCCGCCCGCCGGCCGGCGTATTCAGTGCTCGCTCACCACGGGCTCGAGCGGTGCGGCATCGACGACCTGCGACCCTGGTCCGACGCTTTGAAAGCGTATCTCGTCGAAACGGGGCGGTTACAGTAGAACCTCGGCGTCGTCGCCGATCATGAGCCTGAGGCTCTGATGATCTCGAGACAGACGCCGGACCACCGCGTTTCGGCCGATGACGCTGTCTTCCATGCGGCCGACCCCCTCAACCCGTACAGCATCAAGCAATACGCAATGTTCCAGCGCTGAATTACTGACGGTGCACCCTTGTCCGACGCTCGTGTAGGGGCCGATGAAGGTGTCTTCGATCAGGGCCCCGGCGCCGATCGAACTTGGCCCCCGTACGCGGCTTCGCCGGATCTGGGCGCCGGTCTCCACGATGACGCGTCCGGTCACGACGCTCTCGGCGTCCACCTCGCCGTCGATTTGCCGAACCGTCCACTCGTCCAGCACCACTCGATTCGCTTCCAGGAGATCATCCTTTTTGCCGGCATCGAGCCACCAGCCGTCCAACGTGAAGCTGCGCACGGATCGTCCGGTATCCAGCAGGCGTTGAATGGCGTCTGTGATTTCCAGCTCTCCCCTGCGGGACGGCGTGATCGCGGCGATCGCCTGGTGAATGGCGGGTCCGAACACGTAGATTCCTACGAGGGCGAGATGGCTCGGGGGTTCTGTGGGTTTCTCAATCAGACGCACAACGCGGCCATTCGAATCCACCGCCGCGACCCCGAACATGCGGGCATCGGGCACCTCCTTCAGCAAGATGAGCGCATCCGAATCGCCGGCCCGAAAGGCCTCGACAAAGGCCTGAATCCCGCCGCCGATCAGGTTGTCTCCGAGGTACATCACAAAGGGATCGTTCCCGAGGAACTCCCTGGAAATCAAGACGGCGTGAGCGAGCCCCTTGGGCTGGTCTTGCACGATGTATGTAAGGGGAACGTCTGGCGAGAGTTTGGACAGGGCGTCTCTGACCTGCTGACCGGTTTCCGGGGACACAACCACGGCGACGTCACGGATACCCACGTCGCGAATATGCCGCATGACGTAATACAGGATCGGCTTATTGGCTACCGGAATGAGTTGCTTCGCGATCGTATGCGTGAGTGGGCGCAGCCTGGTCCCTCTCCCTCCCGAGAGCACCAGGGCCTTCAACGCCGCATCGCACCGTGAACCGATTCTTGCACGCGAGCCATCCCCTGCCGCGAACAGCGAATAGTGTTGCCTTCCTGCGGTACGCAATATTATTCGTGGGCCGCAAATAGCCCTGCGGTGAGGGTTTATCCCACGGGGCCGCTCGTCGACAGCCAATCCGGGCGACGTTGCCAGGGCCGCCACACGCCCAACGTGTGCTCCAATTCGTGAATTGACTTCGCGCCGCGTGCTCTCAAGAGTTCTTGCACGCGCTCAAGTTCGGGCAAAGCCGCGTATTGACCGGCTATGGGATTGACGTGGCGCATTGTAACGAGATCAACAATGCCCAGTCGCGCGCCGGTCTTGATCAGATCCATCCAAAGAAGTTCCAGCCCCCATCCCATGGCGTACCCGTCGGGGAATGGGAAGAACCGGTCGAACCAAGACCGATGCACGGCGAAGATGGGGCCATTCTCGACGAACGTGGTGAGATGCGCGACAGAGAACGGCACGACGAGATTGATGTTGTGTCCTCGGTAGCTCAACGGGCTGTGAGCAGGCTGAGCCACAGAAAGGCCGGCCTCCTCGGCGGTGTGCAGAAACACCCGAAGCGACCCGCGCTCGAGCTTCACGTCATCGTCTGCGACAACGACCCATTCGAAATCAGACCAATTTCCTGAACCGAGCAGGGAATTGAGCAGTGGAAACTTGGCCCCCGTGCCCGACCCGACCGAGAAGGCGGCGAGCGAGGGATGTATTTCGTCCAAAGCCCACAAACGAATCTCCCATCCACGGTCTTGCGCTTCACGGATGAGCGGGAGAATAATGAGGGCATTCTTGTTGCGGTATATTGCGAGCAGCAAAACTGAACGGGGGGATAACGGGAGGCCCTCTCGCCGTAAGCGGGAGCTCAGCACCAGTCGAGAGGCGAATTGCATGATCAGCAAAGCGAGTTGCCTGAGACGTGTCCGCAATCGAATGACGTGCCGAACGTTCTGGATCATTCCTCGCGGCCCGGCTTGGTTCACGAAACACATACTATCAGATATCGTTACCGGATCGGAGCGATGTGGGCGCGTCCGATTGAATCAAGCCTCCCGTCTTTTCAACAGGGCCCGGACAAGGATCTGGTACTCTTCCTGTCGGAAGCCCCATCGCCATATCGACACGCAGGCTACGGCCAAGAAGGTTCCCCCAAGACCTATCAGCACCCCGGCCGGGGAGAGCTGGTCATGAAGTGCCGTCCGCAGGATCGCAAGCACGATGCCGGTTGCCACCGTCACGCCCAGGGCGGGGCTCAAAAGCTCCCGCATGTATCGCCCCCAATCCGGGACATAAAGCCTTATCATGGCCCAGTAGATAAGGGTAGTGTCGAGGATGACGCGGAAGAACCACGCCCACGCCGCGCCGGTGACACCCCAGAACCGCACGCACGCGAACGTGAGCGGAACGTGGATGACCAACTCCGCCACATGGAACCTAGCCGTGAGGTCCGGGCGTCCAGACGCCTGGAGCAACGCAGAGGGACTCCAGGCCGCGGCGTTGACCAACGTGGCCACAGCCAAAATCTGAAGCGCAGCGGTGCTCTCTCTAGCGAACTCGGGACCAATCCAGAACTGAAGGAACTCCCTTCCAAATACGATGAAGAAGACGACTGGTACGATGAGCAAGAGCATGACGTAGCGAGACGCGCGCATGTTAATATCCGTGCTGGTATTTTCGCGGCCGGTCCCGTGAAGACTGCTAAATAAGGGGAACAGGGCTGAACTGAAGGCACCGGAAAAAACTGAGAGTCTGGTCACCAAGTTGGATGGCGCCGTGTAGTACGTCAACGCACTCATAGAGATTTGATTGGCTAAGACGAGCTTCTCAAACTGGACTAGAATGGGTCCGACAATCCTTGAGACGGCAACGAAGCTCCCAAAGCGCGCGAGCCGGCGAAACGAGGCAAAACTCCAAATGGGTGGACTCCATCTCGGCAGCAATACTCGAGCAACCAAGGTGTTCATCCCCAACGATAGGCCGGCAACGATCACATTGCCGATTACGACTTCCCGGACCGAATACCCGAAGGCCAACAGGACGACTGTCAGCAGAGTCTGCGCGGTCCCGACGGCAACACCGACCCGGTTCACGATGTCGAACCGCTGAAGCGCCTGAGGAACCGAAGCCGGGACGTTGTTGACCATCCCGACGAGAAAGCCAATGGCGCTCAAATGGAAGACGCTGACGGCGGCCCCCTGTAACTCAGACGGGATGCGCAACCACCGATAAACGCACAGGGGCGTGATGAGCACGAGGGTCAGCGCCGCGATACTCCCTAGAACCAGGTAGACTGCCAAGGAGGTCCAAAGGATGCGGTTGACTTCGTCCCACTCTTCGCGGGTGGCATGTTCGGCGACATACTTGGTCGTGGCGCTGCCCAGGCCTAGGTCCATGAACCACAAGTAGCTGGTCACAAGACCGGCCGTCATCAGTAATCCGTAGGCGTCCGTCCCCAGCCTGTGGACGATGTAGGGCACGGTGAAAAAAGCCAAACACAGGCTCCACGCCTGCCCCCCGAAGTTCCACATCACGTTCCGTACGAGACGAATGGCGGGTGACGTCCGCGACGCGGTTCCAGTCATTTGTCTTGCACGCTTCTAGAAACGTGTGCGAAAGCGGTGATCCGCATGTCCCAGCACCGTTCGTCCGCGGGACATGCTGCTCCTGTCATAGTCTTTGTGCATCCTCGTTCTTGACCTTGGCCTGCGCTCAGCGAACTTGCGGTGCCTGGCGAGCGATGGCCTGTTTTGCGGCCAAGCGCAGCGGTGTTCAACCTGATGGGCGAGGGACGTGGTGGGCCGTGCAGGACTCGAACCTGCAACCTTGGGATTAAGAGTCCCCTGCACTGCCAGTTGTGCTAACGGCCCGGCGCCATTTTAACAGAGCAGTCCGAAGATTGGGAAGAGGCCGGCGCCGTTTGACGCGCTCCCGCGGCCGGCCGTAGAATCGAAACGGTCGATCGCGGGCGTGGCGGAATCCGGCAGACGCACCAGGCTTAGGACCTGGTGGGCCGCAAGGCTCGTGGGGGTTCAAATCCCTCCGCCCGCACCACCTAAATCTGCGTTAGCCCTTAGTATCCTCGTGTTGTAGGAAGATACGCATTCGGCGTCATCGCCGCGGCCTTCTTCGTCTGCCTGCCGCTCGTGCTGCTCCTGCGGCACGGGCGGGGGCAGGCGCAGGCGGAGGAACCGGCCGCGACCGGCTGCCATGGTTCATCCCAGCAACGGCGACCCTTGACTGCTATCGATTTCCACTGCTCGGCGGACCCGAGGATGGCGAACGACCTCCGGCCAGCCCTCATAGGTCCACGCCGGGGCCCGCATAAACCGTGGATCATTCCACCGGATGTCGTCGAATAACACGACCGCGCCTTGCCGCAACGCAGGCTCAATCGCGGAGAAGTTTGCAATCTTCTCTTCCTTCCGAGCGCGGAGGAGATTGGAAATGAGGCGCCTCCGCTACCCCCAACGAGTCGAGCCGCCTGGGAACATCGCGTGATCGGTTGACCCCATGTAAACAGCGCCAAGTCTTTTTCACGTTTTTGCGCCATTCAACATCATCCCTGGGGGAGGGGACACCGGACAAAGGCCGCGAAGGCTATACGTTACCAAGAAGTGCCCACAATAATGGACTGGTGGCCATTTCGCTCATAACCGGGGTGGGGGGCCTTAGGCGTGGGCAATGGGTACCGTGGCCTACACGGGCAAATCCGAGACCACGGGCACTCGGGCACGGGGATGGCGTTCGCCCCGCGAGCGTCGGCGCTGGGCTCGGCCACTCACCGCGCCAATTGTGTCCAGTGGCGGAGCGCTGCGGATGTCGGTGCAAAGAGTTTCTATGGATGGCGACCATCCGTTCCATACGGACGAGCCGATCGGCGATGGCACTTCCAATAGCGTCCCGCGTTCTGCACTTGAGTCTTCAACCTGCTACGGCGTCTGGATTGGAAGGCTTACCGTACGCGCACGGCCTCCCGGCATCGTACGGGCCATATCTGTGTCCGAACGTCGGTATCTGTCTCAGAATGACGGCCCTGCCCAGATTGGTGCGCCGCCGTCCCTTCGAACTCCCCGACCATGATCTCGGCGCCATAAGCGTATTGCGCAGCTCGGTCGCGTCCCGGCCAACTCGTCCTTACGATTGAGACGGATCTAATCTCGGCGTACGGTGCGCCCTGAAACCACAGCCGGCTCAATGAGCGCCGCGGGTTGACGGAGAGCCTGCTGGTATGATGCGGCGACTAATAACTGGAGGCTCATCCGAGAAATCCCAGTTTCAGACTGAAGGCGCCAAAGCCGCGGGCCAGCAGGACTGGGTTTGGCTGACTGTGCTCTGGGCGATCGTAACGGCTTACAATCTGTTCAAGCCCTACCACATCGACGATACCGCCTATCTCGAAATCGTCCGCTGGATCGGATCCCATCCGCTTCATCCGATGAGGGGGCTTCTCAACTGGAACGGCACCGACGAGCCGATCTCCACGATTAATCAGCCGCACCTGTACTTCTACACGCTCGCCCTGTGGGGAGGAGTGTTCGGCTACAGCGAGGTGGCAATGCACGCGCTGCAGTCGTTGTGGGCCCTCGCCTGCATCCTCCTATACCGTCGTTTGGCGCGCATGTTCGTCGGACCGGTTGCACCATGGGCGACGGCGACGCTCGTGCTCGGACCGGCGTTTATCGTCGAGCAGAACCTGATGGTCGACGTGCCGCTACTCGCGACGTGGCTCGCCTTCTTCAATCCGCTGATGTGCGACGTTGGCAGCCCATACCAGAACCGGCGCTATGGACTCGCGGCGCTCGCCTGCTCCGCGGCCCTGCTCATCAAATACAGCAGCCTCACCCTCCTTGTCATCCTATGCCTGTCCCTCTTGCTCGAACGGCGTAAGGCGCAGGCCTGGACGGCGCTCATCCCGCTGGTGGTCCTTGGGGCTTGGTCTCTATTCAACTTCCTGGATTACGGGGACGTGCACATCGCGACGCGCCTTCACGGGGTAAGCCACGGTCGGCTGTGGCTGCCGAGGGAAGCAGTGGCTTGGGTGCTCGCCGTCGGTGCACTCACACCGCTCGGCCTCATCGCCGCGGTCCAGAGTCGGCAGAACCCGATCAGAGCGGAGAGCGTGATCTACGGCGGCGTCTCCCTGGGCTTCGCGGCGACGGTTCTGTTGGTCGCCGCGGGGGGACTGTCGGACTGGTGGTCGGACAGACTGCTCTGGCTGATTTTCGCCGCAAATGGCGCGTTGGTGTATCTGGCCTTGGTCCCCGACGCCCTGAGTCTCCCTTTCAGCCGACTGTGGCGATTGGAGGCCGCGCGTGCCTTCGCGCCCACGATCTACCTGCTGTTATGGGTACTCGGCACGACCGCCTTCTACGTCGTGTTCGCGCCCTTCATCGCCGCTCGGCACGTACTCTTGATCCTACCTGCAGTGACGCTCCTCCTCCTCGCACGTTGGGACGGACAATTCACCCGCGGATCCAGAATCTTCGGCTTGGCCATTACGCTGATCGTCTCGGCCGGACTCTGCTTGTCCGACTGGCGCTTTGCCGAGTTCTATAAATTGGAGAGCGCCAAGTTGGCGCAATCACCTTCAACAACGGGTACTGTCTGGGTCAGTGGCCACTGGGGATGGCAATGGTACGCGACGCGGAACGGCTTTCGCGAGGTTGACGTCCGGTCCTCGCATTTGCGGCCGGGCGACTACTTTGTTGTCGCGAACGAAGTCAATCACCAGCGTCTGAAGGCGCCGCCGCCTATGCGCCTGGTGCGCACCGATACACAGGACGACTCGTTGCTAGATCTCTTCTGCACCGGCCGAAGTGTCCGTTTCTACGCGTCGGACTACCATGTCGCTCCCTGGTCGCTCAGCCGGAACTGCCTCAATCACGTGTCCGTGTTTCGAATTGACGGCGGTAAGTGACACCCTCCACGAACCAAGATAGGCGTGTGCCGGAGGCACCTACGGATATCCTCGCGTTGTCCCTGCCGCTTACGGCACGAGCACGGACTCGAACCCCGCTTTATGGAGGTTTGCGGCGAGGCGTTCCGCAGTCTCCCGATCGAAATAGCCGCCCACCCAGACCTGGTACACGTCACCTTCGGCCGACGTCGCGGAGTACCCAAGCGATTGCAGTCGCTGAACGAGGGCTTGGGCGTCTTCTCGAGCCTTGAAAACTCCCACCTGGACGTGAAATCGTGGACTCTGCCCGGCGGCTTGTTGGATGGCCCCTACCGCTGCCGCGGTGTCCGGCGCGGGGATGACTAAGAACGATGACGATGGTGCGGTCTCCGGCGCAGCGGTCCCCACTTCGGATGATGCGGTGGTGCCAGGTGCTCCTGGGACGGTCACCTGATGCGGGGGATTCGCCGGGGACGCTGCAAGGGGTGGGGACGCAGGCGGCCGAGACCCATGCAGGGGCGTGGCGGCGAACGGGGAGGCCGGAGGGCTCGTGGCGGTGGGTGAAGGTTTCGGCGCGACGAACGGGGAGGCCGGAGGACTGGTGACAGCACGTTGAGGTGTCCACGCAACGGCCGGCCGGAGGGGCTGGGCACCGTGTCTAACGAGCAAGGGTCCGATTACGAGCCCCATTCCAATCACGAGCCCTATCACAAAGGTGAGGGCGTACACACGCAGCATTGCGGGCGATCGGATTAGGTTTTCTCGGTCCACATTGGCCACGGCGATTCGTCCCCCGTTTTGGTTGACCCCATAACCCTGGAAAAGGGGATCACGAAGAGTCCGATCCCCCAAAGGGATGGCGGAGGCCCCCAGAGATCCCGGTGAAACCACCATTGAACTTCTGTGAAACTTCCTCCTTCCGAATGTCTGTGCGTCGAAATCCAGTACGCCCTAACGCGTTAGCAGTGAACCTACAGGAGCAGCGAGCGGAAAGGCGACAACAAGGGCCGTTCCTTCGCGGCCCCCGGACGATCCTATTCGGCCCGCGGCATTTCCGGTATGACGAGTTCGAAGCGCATCTCTACCGGAGGTAGGCACTGGCTGGTACTGCACGCTTGGTAGCGAAGGGCGGCGCGCACGATCTGCGTCCCCGAGTCGGGGGCGAACGCAAAGGTGACCGGTGCCGTCCCGCGGATCGTGCCCTCGTGGACGAGGAACCGCTCTTCCAAGCCTTCAAGCCGGAAGGGCCGTGGCTCCGGCCAAGCGGTCGTCCCCACCTCCAGCCCCGAGACCGGCGTGATCTCCAGACTCAGCGCGGTGTAACCCTCGGGCACCGGCGCCGCGTACACGTGCCAGCCGGGCTCGATCGTGAGCACGGCGGCGAGTTGAAGTCGCTGATACGGCCGGTAGGCAGGGGACTCAAAGGAGAGCCGCGCCCGAACAACGCCGCCCGGAGCGGTCGTTTCCACGCCGCGCTCCGTGGCCGGGATGCCCAGAACCGCGTCCACGAGGCCCGCGCCCGTGTCCCGGATCCGGTAATTCTTGTGGAAACGCTTCGTGACGACCACACCGTCTCGGTCGACCAGGAAGACGCCCGGGTACGCCACCCCCCGCTGATCATCTCGCGTGACAATGCCGAACTCAGCGTGGTGCCGCTCCAAGTCTTCATCGAGCATCCCGAGCCGGCGGATTGTCGCGCTGCCCGCATCGGAGAGGAGCGGGTACGTAATCCCGTGCCTCGCGGCGAACGCGTTGAGCACGTCGACGGGATCATAGCTCACGGCAAAGAGCGCAACGCCCTGTTCTTGGAGCCTTTCGGCGACTGTTTGCAGCTCAACGAGCTGCGTCTTGCAGTAGGGTCACCAGCGGGCGCTGCGATAAAAGACAATCAGGGCGGGGCGGCCGGCCCGCGCCTCGTGCACGTCAACGACCGCGCCGGTCTGATCCGGGAGGCGGATCTCCGGAAATGGCTGGCCGATCTCCGGCCCCCTGCGACGGTGTTCTTCCGGCATGTCGTCGAGTACCTGCGCGGCTGCCGCCATCTCATCGCCTCCTCGGCGTGCATTGAACGGACCCACCGGACGGCGCCAAGGCCACCGGGCGTTCCCTTGGCCTATAACGGTGACCATACCGGTCTCATGCCCGAAGCCGGTGAGACCATGCGTCGATCGTCTCCGCGTCTGCCCGTGCCGTTACCCTTAGCGACTAGGGTTCGCCGCGAACGGCCCGGATCGTCCCGTCAAAGTGCCTCCTCGCGAACGCCGCGGCGTCGGCGAGGGCGAACACGGTACCGCGAAGCTCGGGATGAGCCACTCTCCAACCCGTGGCATGGTCGCGGCGGCAGAAAAACTGGATGTGCGGACAGCGCGTCAGCACCGCCGGCCCCGGGGCGCAGCGATCCTTGTCGGGGTAGAAGATCACGGGCGCCGCGGGCCGGGACTCGAGGATTCGGTGACCCCGCATGGTCACCGTCACGGAGCCGCCGCAGAGACCGCACGCTGACAGGACCTCCGCCGGCTCGTCCGTCATCGGCGGCACGGCCAGAGCGTCGAGGGCGCAATTGGCGTACGCCGTTGCGCCGGCAGTCATCACGCGGTGCGGGGTGGGCACGAAGGAGAAGGGGTAGGCGGCGACCACGGCCCCGTCGCGAAGGTAAATCGCCCCCGTCTCGTGGAGCGTGAGGAGTGCCGCTTCGACGCGCGCCGGAGAACCCCCCGTCGCGGCGACCAGCAACTCGAGCGTCGCCGCCCGGGCGTCCAGCGCGTGGCGCAGGATCACGGTCCGCACGAGGTCATCGTAACTCGTCATACAGATCCCTCCCGGCCGTCGGCCCGTGATTGACGATAACCGGAAAATCTGTTGATAATCAAGCCGTGCAGTCAGCCCATCGTCACCGTACCGTCTCGTCGCCGGGTCCCGCCCTCGCCGCCCGGGCGCGGTACTTTCGTGTGCTCGGGGATCGAACCCGGCTGCACCTGCTGGAGATCCTGCTCAGCGGGGCGCGCACGGTCGCCGAGCTCGCGGCGGTCGTCCGCGCACCCCGCAGCCGCATCTCCAACCATCTGGCCTGCTTGAAGTGGTGCCGGTTTGTCACGGCGGACCGGCAGGGACGGCATGTCGTCTATCGTGTGGCCGACCACCGCGCCGGAACGCTCATCGACGCCGCGAGAAGCCTCACCGCCGGGCGACGCGACCATCTTGCCCGGTGCCGGCGTATCGGGCCGGCCTGGATTTGACCTGATGCTTCAGGGGGGCGTGCGTGATGGCCAAGTCCGTGACGGTTTTCGATCAGCCGGGTTGAATCTTCTGTCGCAGGGTGGAGGAGTTCCTCACCCAACACGGGATTCCGTTCCAGGCGAGAAACGTCGCCGAGGATCCGGCGGCGATGGATGAGTTGGAGGGTTTGCCCGAGACACGATGATGCGGGATTCGAACGCGGCGGGCGACGGCGAAGTGTAGTACAATCTACCGGGCCGGGGCACGGCGCCGTCACGCTTTGGGACCGGTGGACCTCGATGTCCGCGGGGCCGGAAATCCTCGTCCGTACCGCCTGGCTCCTGGGTGTTGCGCGCGCCCGTAGCTCAGATGGATAGAGCGGCTGCCTTCGAAGCAGTAGGTCGGGGGTTCGAATCCCTCCGGGCGCGCCACACTTCCAAGCAAACGCACGCTCTTGGGCATGCGGAGGCGGGTACCGTGGCGGCCGGCAGATGCACAATTTGCGGAAATCAGGAAGGCAACCGGCTTCATACGGCAAGAGAAATGATGTTCGGATTTCGGGATGAATTTGATTACCTTGAATGCGGGAATTGCGGATGCCTGCAAATTACTGATGTCCCGGAGAATCTCTCGAAGTATTACCCGCCGAACTATTACTCTTTTCAAGATCCGAAGCCGCGACTGCTGCGCGAACCGGGTCGAGTTCGTCGCGTTCTAAGGCGTCAGTTGACGGGTTACGTTCTTCATCGTAGACGTCTCATTGGGAGGTTGGCGCTCCGGATCAGACCAGATTGGGAAACCGGACCAGAGTGGACTTGGCTTCGAGTGGCGGGCGTGGGGCTCAACTCTCGGATACTTGATGTGGGATGCGGCTCCGGTCAGCTGCTGCTGAACCTTCGGCGACTCGGTTTCTCTGATCTCACCGGGATTGACCCCTTCATCGGTACTGATGCGGTTCATCAGCATGTCACGATTCTGAAGCGCGAGTTGGCAGAAGTCGAAGGGACATTCGACTTGGTAATGTTGCACCATTCCCTTGAGCACATGCCGAATCACGCCGACGTCTTTACCGAACTCTCCCGTATTCTCGATCCAAAGGGATGCGTGCTGATTCGAATCCCTGTATCCGGTACAGCCGCGTGGAGACGTTACGGGGTGGATTGGGTCCAGCTCGACGCTCCCCGCCACCTAATTTTGCACTCGGTGAAAAGCCTGCGGATCTTAGCGGCGAAAGCGGGGTTTGAAATTGGAAAAATCGCATTCGATTCTACAGCGTTCCAATTTGTCGGAAGCGAACAGTATATGAAAGATATTCCCCTCATGGACAAGCGGTCTTACACCGTCAATCCAACTGCTTCGATCTTTTCAGCGGACGACATCAAGAGTTTCGAGGCACAAGCATCCATCTTAAACGACCATGCTGATGGAGATGCAGCAACCTTTTGGTTGCGAAAGAGGCACTGAACCTAGATTTGGTGGGTGAAGCATCCCCTTCGTCTGCTAGAGGACGACGGTGTGGTTGCCGTTGAGCAGGCCTTTCTCGACCGCGTAGGCGGCCGCATGCGCGCGGTTCCGCAACTTGAACCGATGGTAGATCGCCCGAAGGTGAGTCTTCACGGTGGCTTCTGACAAGAACAGTTTGGCGGCGATTTCCTTGTCGCTCAGCCCTGATGCCAAGCCCACCAAGACGTCCACTTCGCGCTCGGTGAGACCCTTGGGGCGGCCGGGGGACGCTCCGGCGCGCTGATGACGTGATGCGTAAAAATGGGCCATCATTTGCTTCGCGATGTGCGGGCTCAGCATCGCGTTGCCGTTGTACACCGCGCGGACTGCGTTGATCAGGTTCGCGGGCGAAATGTCCTTCATCACATATCCGACCGCGCCGGCTTCCGCCGCCTTCTGAAAGAGGTTCGAGTGATCGTAAAACGTCAAAATCAGGACTTGAATCTCCGGACACCGCTCTCTAATCGCTCGCGTGGCGGTAATACCGTCCCCGCCTGGCATCATGACGTCCATGAGCACCAGGTGGGGCCGGAGTGCCAGCGCCTTGTCGACGGCCTCCCGGCCATCGACGGCTTCCCCGAGCACCTCGATGTCCGGTTCTGGCTGCAAGACGGACAGAATCCCCCGCCGGATCAAGGCTTGGTCCTCTGCCACGAGGAGTCGGATACTCATTCCCGCCCGTCCGAGCGTATCGAGTGGAAGGCATGTGTGTGCGGTGTCGGCGACCCCGGTAAGAACAGCGTAGCCGAAGCCATGCGTATGTTGTGCGCTCGCACGGGTCGTTGAATCCTTCCCCGGGCAGGGCACGAACTCTTTGGCGAATGGGAGTGTCGAGATACGCCCGACCCCCCGAGCGGCGATCTCAGAAAAAGCCCAGATACGTCTTTATTTCCCGTCCTCGACGCTCCCAAACATCTCACTCTAATGCTAGACCCTTGAGGAACAAAGAACTTATCATCTCCCTATCAACAACTTATCCTCAGATAGCGATTACGGCATCCACTCTTAAACCCCTTCAAGAGAATTAATCCATGTGATTTTTCTTCGCCTGTTCGCACGAACGCACGTTTGTCAATCGAATGGATGACAGTTCCATCGAAATTGCATCAGAATTATCCGTCCGCGCCTAGGAGGAATGAGGCCGATTGAAGGACTTTAGACGTCAGTTTGGATCATTCGGTCGGCCCTACGGACAAGCACTCAGTCTAGTTGGCTACGGGGGAACTATGGCGATCAGAGTGCTCGTCGTCGACGATACCACGTTGCTGCGCGAGGGCATCAAGAGTCTCCTCGGCAAGAACGGCAACATCCTGTTTGTCGGGGAGGCGACGAACGCCCTCGACGCGGCTGAGCAAACGGCCGTGACGTCTCCAGACGTCGTGCTACTCGACCAAGACATTCCCGGGTTGGATTGTTTCGACACCATCCGGATTCTCAAGGACCGCCGTCCGGCCGTCGAGATCATCGTCCTGGCAGAAGCCAGCGACCACGAACGAGCCCTCCGCCTGGTTGAGGCCGGTGCGTCGGGTTACGTCCTCAAGGACATCAACCCCGAAAACCTGGTTCGGGCCATCGAGGGTGTGTGCAACGGCAAGACGCTCATGAACCCGCACGTCGCGCGCCAGTTGATCGAGCGGTTCCGCACGCTGGCGCGCGAGCGCAACGGGCACAACGGAGGGCACCTCGGCGGGCTGACCAGCCGCGAAGTGGAGATTCTCATGGAGCTGACCAAGGGCGCAACCGATCGCGAGATTGCCGGCAAGATGTACGTGACGACAACCACCGTGAAGAGCCACATTCGATCGATCTTTCGGAAGATCGGCGCCAAGAATCGTACGCAGGCCGTCGTGTACGTGCTCAAGAACGGCCTGGCCCATTAGGCGCATGGTCCGCAGGGACGTGACCGTCAAAGGTGAGCGCGTCGGCGCTCCGGCAGAATACTGGCCGATCGGCGAGACGTTTCTTTACAGGTCGTCAATCTGGAAGGTGAAGGGATTATACTTGACCTCCTCGCCGTCGGGCGGCCGGGATACGTGGTGGATCCTCGGTCAGCAGGCGCGTGAGGAGGACGAACTGGAGGGAGGATCATGAAACGATCGGTGATGCGTGGGGTAGCCGTTTGGGTGGCGTGCGGTCTTCTCCTCGTCGCCGGCGCACCGGTGGTGCTCGCGCAGGAGTATACTGCCAGCCCCGGCGACGTCTTGGATATTTCCGTGCTCGGAGAACCCGAGGTGTCGGGACCGGTGACGGTGAGCCCGGACGGGACGATCACCCTCCAACTGGCCGGATCGTTGGCCGTCGCCGGCCTGACCCTGCCACAGCTCACCGAGAAAGTAACCACCGCGCTCAAGCAATACATCAAGGAGCCGCAGGTGGTCGTGACCATCCGGCAGGCGGCCTCTAAGAAGGAGTTCGTGTATGTGCTCGGCCAGGCGCTGCATCCGGGCGCCTACGCGTTTCAGGAGAACTGGACCGTGGCGGAGCTTGTGGCCGTCGCGGGCGGTCCGGCGCCGGGCGCCAACCTCCCCAAAACGATGATCCTTCGGAAGAACACTACGATTCCCGTCGACCTGCAGCGCCTTCTTGTGGACGGAGACGCGTCCGCAAATGTGGCCCTCCAGTCCGGCGACGTGATCATCTTGCCGGAGTCCAAGAACAAGGTGATCGTGATGGGAGCCGTCACGAAACCGGGGCCATACCTCTTCAAGGACGGCGACAAAGTGATCGACGTCCTGTCGGCCGCGGGCGGGCCGGCGCCGAAGGCGGTCACCAACAACATCGGCGTGGTGCGGCGGGAAGGGGACAAGCCCGTCGTCAAGCCGGTCAACCTCGACAAGTTCTACAAGGACGGCGACGCAAAACAGAACGTCACGCTCGAGCCCGGAGACATCGTGTACGTGCCCGAGCAGCGGGCCTTCAACTGGGGCACCGTCCTTGGAGGGTTGAACAATCTCGCGTACCTGTTGCTGCTCCTCAAGTAGCGGATAGGAGGCGACCCATATGGAGTTCTGGAGATATTATCGGGTCCTTCGGCGGCGGCGCTGGCTCGTGGCCGCAACAATGTTGACCGCCATCGTGGTTGCCTTCGCCGCCAACCGCCCCGCGCCGGGCGATTTTTCGGCGACGGCTAATCTGGCGCTCCCCTCCACGCAGCAATCCACGTTCAACCTGGTCTCCGGGCTTCAACAGCCCCAGCAATTGGCCGGCGGACCCGATCGCACCCTGCAGGCCATCAGTCTCGTGAGGAGCCGGGACGTGGCCGAGCGGGCGATCCAGCAGCTCAATCTCAATATGCGCCCCGAGGAGCTCCAGCGGCGGATGACCGTCGGTCAGGATCCGATCACCAACCTCATCCGCGTGACGGTGTCCGGAACGAGTCCCCATGAGGCGGTCACACTGGCCAACGCGGTCGCGCAGGCGGCGGCCGGGTATGACCAGGAGGTGCAGCGCCGCGGGGCGACGTTGGCCCGCGAGTTCATCGAGAAGCAGGCCCAGGGCATCCAGACAAACCTGCGCGGCGCGGAAGACGCGCTCCTCGCGTTTGAGCAACAAAACGGACCCGCGCTGGCATCGGCCCAGAATTCCCAGGTGGGGGCGCTGCAAAGCGCGGCGCAACAGGTGGGCGTGTCTCTCCAGGAGACCGAGGCACGGCTGGCCGCGGATCGGTCGCAGATGACAGGTCAGGCCGTCACCCGGTCCGATCCCCAGCTGGAGGAGAACCCGATCGCGCAGCAGCTGCGGGCGCAACTCGTGCAGCTGGAAGTCGCCCTGACTTCGGAGCAGGCGGTCCACACCGACAAGTATCCGAGCGTCATTGCTATCAAGGCGAAGATCGACGCGATCAAGGAGCGGTTGAAGTCCGAGGTAGGCAAGATCGTCTCCTCGGAGACCGTGCAACATAACCCGATCTATGACGCTCTCATCAAGGACCGGATCAACCTGGAGACCGAACGCGTCGCGCTGTTGGCGCGGCAGCAGGCGATTCAAGGCGCGCTTGCGAGCGCAACTCGGGCCCTGCCCGACTACATGCAAAAACAGATGGACCGGGACCGGCTGGGCCGTACGGTCGACATTCTCGGCAAGCAGTTTGCCGGCATCCAAGGGCAGCTCGGCGACGCGAGGCTGAGGGAACAGGAGGCGCAGGTCCTCGGCAGCCTGTCCGTCGTGGACTTCGCACGCGGAGCGTTTCCCTCGCCGTTCCGCGGCCTGGCGTTCAAACTAACCCTCGCGTTGGTGCTGGGGCTGGTCGGCGGGGCGGCGCTGGCGTTCTTCCTCGAGTATCTCGACAACACCCTGGCGACCCCGGAGAACGCGGAGCGCCTGCTGGGTGTCCCGACGTTGGTCGCGGTACCCCGCCACAATCCGCCGTTTGCGGAGGCGTACCGGCGGCTCCGCGTGAACCTGACGGCGCTGGAACACCCGGACGAAGTGCCCGTCCTCGCCGTCACCGGGGCGCGGCCGGGCGGCGGGACTTCGACGGTGGTCGCCAACCTGGCACGCGCGTTTGCCCAAGCGGGACGGCGTACGGTCGTCGTCGACACGGACTTCCGCCGCCCCACCCAGCACGTCCACTTTGGCGTGCGCAACGAGACCGGACTCCTGCAGGTGCTGGCGGGCGAGGCCTCGCTCGAGAGCGCGCTGGCAGAGACGGGCATCCGCAACCTGTCGATCCTGCCGAGTGGACTCGTCTCGGGCGAGGCCGACGATCTTCTGAGCGCAAAGCGCATGGACGCGCTTCTCGCCGAGCTGAAGCGGGGGGGAGATGTGATCCTGCTCGACACCCCTCCCGCGGGTGCCTTTCCTGATGTTCTTGTTCTCGCTCCGATCACGAGTGGAGTGCTCCTGGTGCTCGATGCGAGCCAGGCGCCCCGGGGCATCGAGCAGCAAGTAAAGTTGCAACTGACCCGGCTGGGCGCGAAGATCCTGGGCACGGTGCTGACCAAAGTCCGGCCGGAGCGGGTCGACGCCTACGTCTATCAGGAGCGGTACTACAAGGCAGGGACGCGTCGGGGACTGTCCCGCGCCGCCGGCGGGGCGACCGTCGGCGCGCTGATCGCGCTCATCCTTGCGGGTATGCTCGCTGGGGGCCTGCGGGCAGGGAGCGCGTTCGCCGAGATGACTGTGGGAAACGGTCACCCCGCGGCGCTGCCGCCGTCGGTCGAACATACGGTGGCACAGGTGGCGAGTCTTCTTTCCGGGCGCCGGTAAGAACCACAGGACTGACCCAGGGTCGCTGAGGATGCGAACGTGAAGACGCTTGAGACGACCGTCGAGACCAGGATTCGCAATCGAACCGCCACGGCGGCTGTTGTCGGCCTCGGCTACGTGGGCCTGCCCCTGGCCGTCGCGATCGCGCAGGCTGGGTTCGCGGTCCTCGGAGTTGAGGCCGATCCGGCGAGAGCCGCCGCGATCAACCACGGCGACTCTTACATCGACGATGTTCCATCGCGTGAGATCGGGCGCCTTGTCGATGACCGGACGCTCGTCGCCACAACCAGCTACGAGGCGCTGCACGCCGCGGACGTCATCGTTGTGTGCGTTCCGACGCCGTTGACAAAGAGCAAGGAGCCGGACCTCTCGTATCTCGTCGCGGCCGCGAAAGGGTGCGCGGCGATTCTGCGGCCGGAGCATCTGATCGTTCTGGAGAGCACCACCTATCCCGGGACGACGGCGGAGGTCGTGCGCCCGATCCTCGAGGAGAGCGGCCTTCGGGCCGGGTCCGACTTCCACTTGGCGTTCTCGCCGGAACGCATCGACCCCGGGACACGGCAGTACGCGCTCGTGGACATCCCCAAAGTCGTCGGCGGCCTGACTCCCGGCTGCACACGGCTTGCGCAGTGTTTCTATGAGCAGGCCTTCCGCAAGGTTGTGCCGGTATCGTCGCCGGACGTCGCGGAGATGGTGAAGTGCTACGAGAACGTCTTCCGCAACGTGAATATCGCGCTCGTCAACGAGCTCACGCTGCTGTGCGACCGCATGGGGATCAACATGTGGGAGGTCATCGACGCGGCGGCGACCAAACCGTACGGCTTCATGCCGTTCTACCCGGGGCCCGGTGTCGGCGGCCACTGTATCCCGGTGGACCCGTACTACCTATTGGCGAAGGCGCGTGAGTACGACTTTCACGCGCAATTCATCGAACTCTCGACCACGGTCAACGACGCTATGCCATACTACGTGATCTCCCGCACCACCAAGGCCTTGGGAGCCTCGGGTAAGACGCTGCGCGGCGCACGAATCCTGGTGCTCGGCGTCGCGTACAAGCGGGATGTGTCGGACGCGAGGATGTCCCCGTCCCTCAAGATCATGGAGCTGTTGGGGAAACACGGCGCGCACGTGCGCTATCACGACCCGCACGTTCCACAGGTGCACTTTGCCAATCCAGGAACGGTCGCCTCAGTGCCGTTGACGGATGAGGTGCTGTCATCGGTGGACTGCGTCATCATCGCCACCGACCACAGCGCCGTCGATTATCAGCGCGTCGTCGATCGGGTTTCTCTTGTGGTCGATGCCCGGAACCGGCTCCGCGATTGCCGCGCGCCCCACGTGGTGAGGCTCTAACAACGATGCGGTGCACCGCGACGGCGAACGAGCCAATGGGGCGTTTGTTGTGATTGGATCGGAGCCTGGGATGCTTGAGCGCACCTGGGCGGACAAATCGCCGATGTACGTGGCGGTGGGTTTCGGCGGTCTGATCGCGCTCTTCCTGAGCTTCTACGCCGCCCCGGCGGTCACGCTAAGCGTGCTGGCTCTGATCGGCGCTTCGCTCGCGTTTTTCAGCCCCCGGGCGGCTCTCTACCTGATTGTTCCTGCGATGGCGTTCTCTCCCGAGTTTTCCGTCGGCGGCCTCCTTGTCCGTATCGAGGACCTTCTCATGGTTCCCCTGGCGGCTGGATGGCTGGCCCACCTCTGTGTGTTCAAGGATCGGCAGGGCACCCCGCTCGATCGACCGGTGCTGGCGTACTGGGCGGTCGGCCTCGTCGCCACGCTCTGGGGCGGGTACTTGGGGACCGCGCACTTCTTGACCCTCAACAAGGAGCTCAGTTCAATCTTTCACCTGCTCAAGCGATTGGAGTTCGTGTTCCTCTTCTTCATCGTCGCCGATGTGATTACGTCGCGCCGGGATGTCCAGAAGCTCACGTGGTGGCTGATCGCGAGCATGGTTGCTCTCAATCTCTACGGTCTGGCGGAGTATCTCTCGACGGGGGCAATCCCGTACAGTCCAGGAGCGTCCGGGCACGAGCTGGGCGTTGCTTCAATGATTGCCGTGCCGCTCTCGGTCGCCTTGGTGCCCGTGTCCAGATCCTCGTCACGGCTTCTGTTTCTGGCCGTCATTGTCTTCTCTCTGGCCGTGCTTCCGCTCACGCTGGGTCGGAATTTCATCGCGGTGACCGTGTTGATTCTCCTGTACGTAGGAATTGTTTACGCACGATCGGTGCTGCTCCTCATCCCCGCGGCGCTGGCCATTGCCTACGGCGTCTACCCGCAGTTCATCCAGGAACGGCTGTCGACGTTTCTGTACGTGCTGAGCCCCGATCTCACCGGTAACCAAGGGGACGCGGCGTCGATATTGTACCGTGCAACAGCACCGGGCAACTATAGTCTGCTGGCCCTCGCGCACTCTCCCGTGCTGGGGTTTGGGCTCGCGAGCCTCCCCCTGGGGTTTATTGACAGCGAATACGGTACCCAGCTTGTCTACACCGGCATCGTGGGCCTGCTCGTGTTCTTCGCCTTTGGAATACGTCTGTTCCGGTTGGCGAAAGAGGCGCGAAGTCTCGCTCGCGAGCCGTTCATGGCGAACCTGGCTTGGGGGCTCCAGCTCGTTCTCGCATCGTATGCCATTTACAGCATCTTCGCGGCGTCGATCTCGCCGACGCACACGGGTGGGCTGTTCTTTATCGTGGCCGGCCTGATTGTTGCTCTCCATCGGTCGCTGGCTCGCCCGCGCGCGATGGATTCGCCGTGAGGGGCCAGCGCGTCACAATAGGTCTCTCTGATTGGTGAATCACCGGCGCTTCGGCCGTCTCGATACTGGCGCAGTCCCGAGTGGAGTTCGCTGATGCGGGTGCTTATGATCTCTCCTCGACTGCCGTACCCTCCCTCGACCGGAGCGCGTCTCCGAACGTTCCATTTGCTGAAGGGCCTGGCGACGCGTCACGACGTTACCCTGCTCGCCATATTCGATGATCCTGCCAAAGCGCACTCCGTGACGCCACTCAAGCAGTACTGCGGCGATGTCGTGACGGTCTTCGTTCCTACATCATCACGCCCGCTCACCGCGCACGTCGGGGGCCTCCTTTCGGCGACGCCCTACTACCGTGCGGTCGTACAATCGGCGGCGTTTCAAGACCGGGTGTTTGCGCTGATGCGGGACAAGCGCTATGACGCCGTTCACGTAGAACATCTCGGAATGGCGCATTTTGCCGCACGCCTGTCAGGCGTCAGAAAGCTACTCAACATGCCCGACGTCGAGTCCATCTATTTCCGCCGGCTGGCCATGCACATGCGGCCCGGTATCAACAGGCTGCTCACGTCGCTGGATGCCGTGAAGCTTCCGTCATACATGCGGAAAGTCATTCACCGGTTCGACCGGTGTCTGGCGACGTCGGACGCGGACGCGGACGAGATTCGGCGTCTGGTGCCGAGCGCGAATGTCGTCGTCATTCCAAACGGCGTCGACCCGCTGGAGTTTTCGCCGCGCCCCGACGAGGAGCAGCCGGCCCGCATCGTCTTCACCGGAACCCTCTCATATTTTCCGAACGCCGACGCGATGGTGTTCTTCTGCAGGAACGTCTTCCCCATCGTCAGACGCGCCGTCCCGGATCTCCGGCTGACCATCGTGGGCCAGGAGCCGCCTCCGGAGGTCACGGCCCTTGAAGGGGTGCAGGGCGTTGAGGTGACCGGACGCGTCCCCGACGTGCGGCCATACCTCGCGGCGGCCGCGGTCGCCGTTGTGCCGTTGCGGCTGGGATCAGGCACACGGCTCAAGATTTTGGAAGCTATGGCGATGGCTAAGGCGGTTGTTTCGACGTCGCTCGGCGCCGAGGGTCTCGATGTCACGCCCGGACACGACATCGAGATCGCGGATACGCCCGCTGCGTTCGCGGAGAGGCTGATCGCCCTCTGTCGAGATCCGGCCCGACGCGGCCGGCTGGGAGCACACGCCAGGCACACGATCTCCGAAAAGTACGCGTGGCCAACCATCTCGGCGCGTCTGGAGAGCGTGTATCAGGAACTCATTGAAGATCGCAGACCGTCCCTCGCCGAGCGCGCCCCGGGCGCATGATCATATGAAGCTGCTCCTGCTCACTGAGTATTTTGCTCCTCATGCGGGGGGAACCGCGGTCTATTACTACGAGATTTGCCGGCGCCTTCGGAGTCTTGACGTGACGGTGGTGACACGCATGTCCCGTGGCGCCGTCGCCTTCGACCGCGGACTACCTTTCACGGTCATTCGCACGCCGTTTCTGCCGGTGCGAAAGATTCGCGTGATTGTCGAATGGTGGGCGCAGTTCCTGGTCGGATTGTGGCTGGTGCTAAGTCGCCGTGCGGACGTTGTGCACGCGGGGCAGGTGTATCCGGTCGGACTTGCGGCGTACGGAATCCATGTGATTACGGGGGTCCCGTATGCGGTGTACATCTTCGGCGAGGATATTACAATCGCGAGCCGGCATAGACTGAGGCGCGCGGCCGTCGCGCTGGTTCTGCGCCACGCTGCCGCTGTGTTCGTCATCAGCCGATTCAGCAGGGCGCAGGTCATCGGCCTCGGCGTGGAACGAGGCCGTATCCACCTAGCCCGCCCAGGCGTGGATGCCCAGCGGTTTCGTCCGGCGGACGCGGCGTCGTTCCGTAGCAGGTTTGACGGCGACGGCCGGTACGTGCTGTTGACGACAGGCCGTCTGATCCCCCGCAAGGGCCAAGACACTGTGATCGAGGTGCTGCCGCAGATCGCGGCGGCAGTGCCGAACGTGACCTATTGGATCGCCGGTGGCGGTTCGGTACGCCAACGGCAGAAACTGGAACGGCTCGCGGCCGCGGCCGGCGTGGCAGACCGGGTGAGATTTCTCGGCGAGGTCCCGGCGGACGACCTGCCCACTCTGTATGCTGCTTGCGACGTATTCGTCATGCTGAACCGAACGACTCCCGACGGAGACACTGAGGGATACGGGATGGTCTTCGTCGAGGCGGGAGCGTGCGGACGATCGGTCGTGGGGGGGCGCGCGGGAGGAGCCGGAGAGGCCATCCGGCACGGACGAACAGGATTTCTTGTTCCCGAGGGCGATGATGCCACCGCGGTGGCAACGCTCATCCGGTTGCTGCGCGACCCCCAATTACGGACGCGCCTTGGAGAGGCCGGCCGGCGCAGGGCGGTCTCGCGCCTCTCGTGGGATGGAACGGCCCGCCGCGTCGAGAGAGTGACCAAGGCGCTCGAACGGTCCCGCGTTCGCCCGGCCGTGGCCGTCGAGGAGAGGGTCACATAGTGGCCGTGCGCGTCGACCCGCCGGGGGCGGCGACCACGGCGGAGGCGATCGTCGGTTGGCTTGCCTCTCACCAACAGCCGGACGGGAACCTCTACGATCCCATCGCCCGAGGGGCCCTGCCCGCCGACCATTACGGAACAATGCTGTTCGCGGCGGCGTGCACGCTCGCGCGGGACCCGGGCGCGGTGGGTGATCACGCGGAGCGCGCCGTCCGGTATTTCCTGAGTCTGCCGCGGGTCGCCCGCGGCGCGCATGAGTTGAACAATCTCGGGCTGCTATGTGTACTTCGCCGCTGGCGAGAGTCCGATATTCAGCCTGAGCTCCAGCGTACGATCAGCGCATATCTCCGTCGCATGCCGTTCGAGTCTGTCACGTCCACCGCGACGAACAACTGGGAGGCGATGCGGGCGGTATGCCTCGCGCAGCGCAGCCACCTGCTGGGCTCCGCGGCCGACCTCCGCGCATCGCGCGAGTGCCTGTACGCGCGCGTCCTGCCGTTGCAGGGCTCGGACGGGCTGTTTGCGGACTATCCCGCCGTCGACGGGCCGGGCGGCCGGGCGACACCTCTTACCTACCACGCGAAGATTTGTGCGATGCTGGCGATGCTCCTACGAAGTCTAGAAGACGATGCCGCCAGGACGGCGCTCGCGCGCGGCGTGAACGCGCTGGCCGGCCTATGCGCTCCAAACGGCGAGACGACATACTTCGGTCGTGGATGCAACTCGTTGTACGGTTATGCGGCCGCGGTCTACGCGCTGTCGCATGCGCTTGCACTCGGTGTCATCGCGGACGAGGTGCGCGGCCCAGTGGCGGAGGCGGCCACGAGGATGGCGCAATTTCTCGCCGGTCTGCGGCTGGCGGACGGCAGAATGCGACTCTACCCGACCGCCCTGGATGCCGAACAGCGGGCGTGGGACGATTATGTGCACCGCCTGGACTACAATGCGTTTTGCGCGTTCATGCTGCTTCAGGCGCACGAGCGCTACGAGGTGCCCGGCGCGCCGCGGAATCCGGCGAGGCGTTTCGATGCTCCGGATGCCGGCCTGATCGTTCGAGATCGCGAAGGGGTCTTCGCGGCGTTCAGCACCCGCGGCCAGTTCAACACGGGATCGTACCTGTTCATGGACGCCCGGTATTCTGGGATGCAGCCGCTTACGCTGCAATGCGACGGGCGCACGATCGTCCCGCCTCCCCCCCACGACGCACGCGCGCCCACCGATCCACGGTGGAGCGGCTTCATGCCGGTCATCTCCGTTGCCGGCGAGACCTACGCGGTCCGCGTGTATGACGAGGTACGCGTAATCGACGACGACGACTTCGTCGCCCTGGTGGGGAGGGGGACGCCGATCACCTTGCGGATGGGCCTTCGGAGACGCCTGACCAAGGCCACCAGGGAAAAAGCCGGATGGCAGGGCCGGGCACTCGCCCGGTGGATTGCGCCTTTTGTCGTACGGTTGCCGGTTCGGATTCCACCCGCCTACGCGGCGGTGCCGGCATCTGACACCCGGGTGCGTCGGGCGATCATCTTGCTCCCGGGCTGCCGGTGTCTTTGTGTGGTTGACCGCGTGGACGGACGTTTCGATGCCGCGTGGAGCACGCTCCGGCTCCCCGGACGGTGTCGCCCCGGTGCGCCGGACACGGTTCATGGGGAGCCCGAAGGCCATGTCTGGGCCAAATGTCCCCCCGGGGACCTTGAGACGCGTCCGGTCTTCACGAGCAACGGACCGGCATGCGTGATCCGCGCGCCGCTCGCGCCGGGCACCGCGCGCGCTTCAGCGGTGTGCTTCGACCCCGGGGTCATCGTCGCGGCCGACTCGCGTGGGACGAACACCGTCCTCCTGACCGTGCAATTGGGACGCGTCACGCGTCGTCTTCGTGTGGACCTCGACGCGTTGCAGGTGGCCAATGCCTGAGCCGACCGTGTCCGTCATCATCCCCTCGCTGAAGGGCGGGGAGAGGGGCCCGCTCGTACGCGATGTCCAGGGACAAACCGTCCAGGCTCAGGAGGTGCAACTGGTCGTCGGCGTGTCTCCGAGCGGGCGCGCCCGGAATGTCGGCGCCCGCCGCGCGTCCGGAGACGTGCTGATCTTCCTCGACGATGATGTCCGGCTCGGCCACGAACGCGTCCTGGAGGCCATGGTTGCGCTGCTGGACGATGACGGCGTCGGCATGGTTGGGGCGGCGCAACTGCTGCCGGCGGACTCCACCGCGTTTCAGCGCGCCGCCGGGCGTCAGATTGCTCGCAGCCGTTCACCGGTTGTGTCTGTCGTCACCGACAGCGACATGGTCACCACGGCGTGTTGCGCGGTCCGCCGGTCCACTTTCTGGGAGCTGGGGGGATTCAATGAACAGATCCCGCGGGGGGTCGATCCGGAGATGCGGGCCCGCGTCCGTCGACGCGGCCTGCGTATCGTCGTCGCGCCTCGCGCATGGTTCTATCATCCCATGCCCGACGGTCTCTTGACGCTGTGCGGCGTGTTCTTTCGAAACGGCTGGCAGTCGGCGGAGGCCGCGAAGCAGATGCCGTCGGCGGCCCTCGATACACCCGACGGTCACGCGGGCGCGCCGGCGGTTGCGCGGAGCCCGGTGTATCGGTGGCGGCGCCACGCGGTGCGCGCCGTGTGTGACCTCGCACGACTTCGTTGGGTCGCCCTCGCGTCGCAGTTGGCGTACGCTGCCGGTTTTGCAGGTTATCATGCACGGTTGCGGCTCACCGGGGGATGGTCCGCGGCGGGTCTTGGGAAGGCGCCAAAGCCATGAGGCGTTGCCGCGGTCGCGGGAGTTTATGACAACGAAGGCCCTCCTGATCACAAACGATTTTCCGCCGGTGGTCGGGGGCGTGGCGCGCTGGTATGAGCGCATTTGTGCTGCGGTGCCGGCCGGCGGCGTCGTGGTGCTGGCTCCGAGAACTGCCGGAGATCACGGTTTCGACGTGTGCCAGCCGTATAAGATCGTGCGGCAGCGAGGTCCGACGAGCCGGCGCCTCCCGGCTCGGGTGGTCCAGCTGGCGATCCTCTTGGTGCGTGGCATCGCGACCGCCCGCCGCGAGCGGGTCGATGCGGTTCACATCGGGCAGCTGCACCTGGCGCCCATCGGCATTGTCGCACGGCTGCTCCAAGGACTCCCCTACGTGCTGTATCTTCATGGAGGCGAGATGGCGCGGTACATGCGCTTCGGCATGGTGCGGGCCGTGGTCCGGCGGGTTGTGCGCGGTGCCGCGCTCGTTGTCGTGAACAGCGAGTACACGCGCCGGTACTTCGAGGACCTGGCGATCACCAATCCCCGGACTGAAGCCTTGACGATGAGTGTGGAGACGGACCGATTCCGGCCCACGCTTGATGATGGGGGAGTACGGGCGCGGTACGGGCTCGACGGGCAACGCGTGATCCTGACCGTAAGCCGCCTGGACGATTATAAGGGGCACGACATGGTGATTCGGGCGCTCAACAAGGTGAAGCGGTCGTCGGGGCCGATCCGATACGTCATCGCCGGTCGCGGTCCGGAGGAAGCGCGGCTTCGGGCGCTCGCGGTCGACCTGGGATGCGGGGACGATGTCGTGTTTGCGGGACACGTGTCCGAGCAGGATCTGGCGCCTCTGTATGCGTCCTGCGATCTCTTCGTCATGCCGAGCCGGCCCTTGCCGTGTGGAGATTTCGAAGGGTTCGGCATCGTCTTCCTGGAGGCCGGCGCATGCGGGAAGCCGGTCATCGGCGGGCGGAGCGGCGGCGTCCCCGAGGCCGTCCTCGACGGGGTTACGGGTGTCCTCGTGAATCCGACGGATGTCGATGAACTCTCGGCGGCCATCACAAAGCTCCTTTCGGATCGAGAAGAGGCAACGCGGCTCGGCATGCAGGGACGGCGGCGGACCGAGCAACTGGCTTCCGCCTGGACCGCGGCGGTCGCGCGAATCTGGAGCCTCTGATGCCGCCGGACGCGCGAATCCCCGTTCTGCACGTGATCACACGGCTTGTGGTGGGGGGGGCACAGGAGAACACCCTGCTCACGGTGGAGCGCCTCGCGCGCGACCGCTACGCCGTGACCCTGGCCAGCGGGCCCACCAGCGGCCCGGAGGGAACCCTCGAGCATGGTCTTCCCCCCGGTGTGCCGTTCATACGGATTCCCGAGTTGGTCCGCGATCTCCATCCCATTCTCGACGTGCGGGCCTTGTGTCGCCTGTATGCGCTGATGCGCCGTGGTCGTTACAAGATCGTGCACACCCACACGACGAAGGCCGGTTTGCTGGGGCGCGTTGCCGCCCGACTCGCACGCGTGCCCATCGTCGTCCACACGCCTCACGGCCATGCCTTTCATGACTACTTGAACGCCACAGGCTCGACCGCGCTGATACAGGTCGAGCGGTGGTTGACGGGCTTCACCGACCGGGTTCTCTGCCTGACGGAGGCGGAGCGGCAGGACCACCTCCGTCTCCGCATCGGCCCGGCGGAGAAATTCGACGTGGTTCACAGCGGGATCGACATTGAGCGCTTCCGGCAGGCAGGTACGCCCGTTCCTCGAGAGACGGCGCGGGCGGCCCTTGGGCTTCCGGCAGACGGTTTCGTGGTGGGTTGTGTGGCGCGCCTGGCGCCGGTCAAGGGCGTGCAGCACCTGCTCGAAGCCGTCCCCGCCGTCCTCGCGGCCGTACAGAAGGCCACGTTCATTATCGTTGGAGACGGCCCCCTGCGCGCGCAGCTGGAGCGGCGCGCCTGCGCTCTGGGCATCGACGGGGGGGTGAGGTTTCTCGGCCTGCGGCGGGACATCCCGGACCTCATGTCGCTCTGCGACGTCATGGTGCTCCCCTCGTTGAACGAGGGGATGGGGAGGGCCGCGGTAGAAGCGCTTGCGGCCGGCCGTCCCGTGATTGGTTCGCGCGTGAGCGGCATCCAGGACATCGTCGCCGATGAGGAGACGGGTTTGCTCGTGCCTCCCGCCGACCCTCGGGCCCTCGCCGATGCGATCGTCCGCTGTTGCGCCGACCGGGCGCTCCTGAGCGCCATGGGTCAGCGTGCCGGACGCGGGGTAGAGCGGTTCGGTATCGTCCCTATGATCGCCGACATCGACAGCCTCTACGTACGGTTGCTGAACGAACGCACCGGCGGCCGCGCCGTGAACGACGGGCACGCGGCGTCGCCGAAGGGCGGAGAGTGCGCATGATTGTCGCAATTCATCAGCCCCATTATCTTCCGTGGCTGCGCTACATCGACAAGATCGCGCGTAGCGACGTATTTGTGCTGCTGGACGACGCGGCATACACGAAGAACGGCTGGCAGAATCGCAACAAGATCAAATGCGCGCAGGGGTGGATGTACCTGACGGTCCCGGTTGTCGACGCGTTCGGCAAACGGATCTCCGACGTCTGCATCAACAATCAGGAGCGGTGGCGGGAGAAGCATTGGATGGCGATCCGCACGAACTACGCGCGGGCGCCCTTCTTGCATCTCTATCAGCCGGCGCTGGCGGACATCTACGCTGCGCAGTGGCCGCGACTGGTCGACCTGAGCGAGCATGTACTCGCGTGGCTCGTGTCGGTGCTGGGGATCCGGACCCGAATCGTTCGGAGTTCGGACCTCGGCATTTCCGGCCGGGGCACGCAGCGGATTGTCGACATCTGTGCCGCGCTCGGAGCCACGACGTACTTGACCGGAGACTATGCGGCGGACAATCATCTCGACGCGCCGCTGTTTGAAGGGCGGGGCATCGAGGTGGGACTCCAGGGGTGGGAGTGCCGGACGTACCGCCAGCAGCACATGCGCCTCGGATTCGTGCCGGATCTCTCGATCATCGACCTGCTGTTCAATGAGGGCGAGGCGGCCCTGTCCATTCTGGCACGGTGCCGGCGTGAGGCTTCCGAGGCGGTGGCTTCGGGAAACGTCTGATGGTGGAGCGCGGCGGTGTGCGGAATCTGCGGATTCGCTAACCTGGACGGAGAGCCGGTGGACGATGGCGCGGGCCGGCGGATGATGGAGCTGCTGCGGCACCGCGGACCCGACGGAGACGGGACCCTCGTACGGTCCGCGCCGGGGGCGACGCGCCGTCCCTCCGTGTTCCTCGGTCATCGTCGCCTCAAGATCATCGACTTGTCCGACGCCGCCCGGCAACCGATGCCGAACGAGACGAAGACCGTGTGGGTCACCTTCAACGGCGAAATTTACAATTTTCGGGAGCTTCGGGCAGAGCTGCGTCAGTGCGGACATGAATTTCGGTCCGCGTCCGATACCGAGACCATCGTCCACGCGTATGAGCAGTTCGGAGACGACTTCATTCGCCACCTGGATGGGATGTTTGCGTTTGCGCTGTGGGACGAGCCGCGGGCAAGACTGGTACTGGCGCGCGACCGGTCCGGCAAGAAGCCGCTGTACTACATTGCGGACGGGGCACGGTTCACGTTCGCGCAGGAGATCAAGGCCTTGCTCGCCTGTCCCTGGGTTGAGCCGCATGTGGCGGCCGACCACATTCCAGAGTACCTGGTCTTCGGGTACGTACCGGGCCCTCGGACGATGTACCGTGGAGTCTATCAAGTTCCGCCCGGATCATACATGATCGTGGACGCGGCGGGCGTCAGCGGCCCGCGCCGCTATTGGGAACTCAAATTCTCAGACCGGGCCCCTGCGGGTATCCGCTCCGCGGCGGAGGCAGCGAGACGCGTCCGCGAGCTCCTGACGCAAGCGGTCGCCCGCCGAATGATCAGCGATGTCCCGCTGGGCGCGCTGTTGAGCGGCGGTTTGGATTCCTCGATTGTGGTAGGGATCATGTCGCAATTGACCCAGGAACCGGTTCGCACGTTTACCGCCGGTTTTCCAGGCGACCTTTCTTATGATGAGCAACCCTACGCCGAGGCGGCCGCGAAGAAGTTTCGCACCCGCCATACGGTGCTCGTGCTTCGTGGAGAGGTGGGTTCCCTCGTCGAGACGCTCCTCTGGCATCATGACCAGCCGTATGGCGATTACTCGGCCGTTCCCACGTATCTCGTCGCCCAGCTGGCACGACAGCACGTCACGGTCGCACTAAACGGAGACGGCGGGGACGAGGTGTTTGCGGGGTACGAGCGTTTCTTGGCCGCGATGCTCGCCGCGAAGATCCCTTCGGCGGTGGCCCCCCTGGGGCGGACGATCTCGCGCTGGCTCCCGAATGGCGATGGTTACTATAGCCCGCGTCGCCGGCTGGAGCGTTTCTTCTTCCAGGCGCACACCTCCGTTGAGGAGCGGTTCGCCGGGTGGATGTCTCTCTTTGATGCCCCGACGGTCGCGACGTTGATGGGTCCCGGCCCAGAGGCGGATCTGGCCGCGGAGCACTTATTCGGCAGCCTCCGTCAGCCGGACCAGCGACTCGCGACGCTTCCGTTGCTGCAACGGCTCCTTCATCTCAATTTCACGACGTATCTCCCGGACGATCTCCACGTGAAGATGGATCGGATGAGTATGGCGCACGGGCTGGAGACGCGGTCCCCGATGCTTGACACAGCCCTGGTCGAGTTCGTTGCGTCGCTCCCACCCGAGATGAAAATCCGCCGCGGGCAGCTGAAGTACATCTTGCGGCTGGCCTTTCGCGACATGCTGCCGCGCGAACTGCTTCGCCGGCGCAAGCACGGGTTCACCGCGCCGGTTGACCGCTGGTTTCGCCACGAGCTTCGGCCATATGCTGAGGAGACGTTGCTGGCACGCGACGCGCATGTGAACGACTATCTCAGAGCCGACGCCATACGGAGCCTCTACCGCGAGCATAAAGAAGAAAGGAAAAATAACGGGGATCGTTTGTGGGCGCTCCTCAACTTGGAAGTGTGGCTTCGAATGCTGCGGCGGGGAGATCTCCGACAGCGGATGACTCGGCCCGGACAGATCGCAGTGGACGCGGTTGGAGCGCAATAAGATAAGGAACGCCATGCGTATTAGTGTCGTCGTTCCCGCATACAACGCCCGCCGGACAATCGCGCGATGTGTGGATGCGTTGCTGCGACAGACGCGGCGGCCCGATTCGATTTACTTCGTGGACAACGGCTCCTCGGACGGCACGTACGAATGGCTTCAGGAACAGGCCGCGGCCGCTCCGTACATGCACGTCCGACGTGAGCAGACGCGTGGACAGGCCGCGGCGCGCAACGCGGCTCTGCGCCTGCTTGACGAGGGAATTGTCGCCTTTACGGACGCCGACTGCGTTCCGGAACCGGAATGGCTGGCCCAAATCGCCGAAGCTTACGCAAGCCCCGAGATCGCCGCAGTTTCTGGCGGCATCAGCGAATACGAGCCCCAAACGCTGATCGAGCGGTGCCTAGCCATAACGGCGTTTCCCCAGCCGGATCAGGCAACTACGATCACCGCGTATGGCCCGACGACGGTATTTTACACGGCCAATCTCTCCGTTCGGGTTGACGTGCTAAAGCGGTTCGGCCTGTTCGATGAATCAATGTCGACGGGTGAGGACCTGGATCTGTGCTGGCGAATTTTGCGGGGTGGGGGGGTGATCGTTGGAGCGCCCGCGGCCCGCGTTCGGCATATTCACCGGCCTACGCTGAGCGCCGCCCTGAAGCGCCAATTCTTCTATGGGGCGGGCAGACCCAGGCTGATGCGAAAGCATTTCCACGGCATCGCCAGCGTAATGATCGGACGGCATACCATGTCAGCGCGGGCACCGGTGACGATGTGCGTCAATCTGACGAGCCCCGAGAAGATTTCGATGGCGCTCATCGCGCTGAGCGTGCTCACGCCGTGGTCTCTCATTCCACTGTGTTTGTACTGGGCCCGTCTGATGCTGCTCATCAAACACGCCGCGCAGAAGCGAAAGATCACGGTGCGGTCGAATATCGAGCTTGCAATCTTTGCGGCAATCCATCTGTTGGAATTCTCTGCGTCGAGTGCCGGAAGTCTCCTCGCGTCGCGCCGGCATGGTGTGTTGTGCGCGTGACGCACCGACGGGCCCGCGATCGTTACGGCGCCGGGGTAGGCGGCGCGGACGATCCGGATCGTTGACAGGAATCGCTATTCCGGCAGGTAGTGTTTCAGCAGTGGAAAGACGTTTCGGACGAAGGCGGTTTCCCGTTCCACCGTGTCCTGAGCCTCGCCGGCGAACGCCGCGTTTACCCGCACCAGTGCCTCATCAGTCCTCCGCTGGGTGAGCGACGTCCACGCCAGCAGGCTTATGGCCTGAAGCTCCCTTGCCGCAACCACTCCGTGCATCTGATACCAATAGAGAACGACCTGGTGCTCATCTCCCTTTTCGATCAGGTTCCGATTGACAGTAATGGTGCGATCGGCGAGTCTGATCTGCTCGAGCCCGGAGCGTTTGATATACCAGCCGGCAGCAGGAAGACAGACGGCCGGAGAGTGGATGCGGGTCCCCGGGGGTTGAGAACTGTAATACGCGACATACAGCCCCAACGCATCTCCCGCGCGATCTTGGTAGGTTCGGACGAGATAGTCATCGGCGCGCAGCTCGGCGACGACATCCGGCGTGAAGAAACTCGACTGTCCGCGCCACCCGAGGACGTGCAGCGGGAAGTCCCGTAGAGGGGTGCGAACCGGGACGGCGGGAGCGTACTCGACGGCCCTCAGGACCACAGCGGCTACGGCGAGCGTGATCAGGGCAATGGCGAAGGCTCTTCGGTTCATGCCGGCGTCTTCGCGCTCGCAGTATCGACGCGCGTAATCATCCAGCCTGTGGCGACCATCAACGCGAATGCGAGCCCAAAGACCAACAATCCCGAAAACTCGTGATAGAAGCCCATCGCGGCCGCCAGCCCAAACGTCTGTGTCAGTACCCCCGTCAGTGTCACGCGCGCAGCGTTGGCCACAACCGCAATCGGGATGGCGGAGAGAACGAGGGTGAGTCGCCCCCGCCACGTCCGTTGGGTAAAGTACGCGAAAATGGTGGCAAGGGCGAGAAGCGCGATGAGCGACCGGATGCCACTACATGCTTCCACGACATCCAACCTGATCGTGGCGAGGTCGATGACGTTGCCCTCACGGAGCACGGGGACGTTGAGCACGTCGAGCACTCCCGTAGCGACCCGCGCGGCAAAGAGTTGAAGGGGGAGCGCGACTTTCGTCAAGACAGGGGCCGGAAGCGGGATCATGAACAGGAGGTAGGCGAAGGGGAAGGCGAGGATGCGCAGGACCTGCCCGCCGGCAAGGTAGAGCGTGAGACCGGCGAGCACGAGGATAAACGACAGGCGGACGGGGTACCCAAAGGTCGCCGCCTGGCCAAGAATGAGCAGGGCCACTGCGAGCAAGAGTAGCGCGTATCCCCACGCGGAGCCCTGTACACGGCACCGGGACAGCGCGTGCCTCCGCTCCCACACGAGGTACGCACTGATGAGAGGGATCACGAACCCGTGCGAGTAATTCTCGTCAGCGGCCCATTGTGAGGCGAGATCGGCGAACGCTTGACCGTAAAGGACGGCGATCACGGCTCCCAGCGCGGCGACCTGAAAGACAACAGCGAGGGGAACCCCCCCGATCAACTCTCGGCGCGGCCGCTCGGAAGCCGGTACGGCGGAACTGGAAACGGACAGCACTCCTCTTATCCCGTGCGGTGACGTCGCGGTGATCTCTCAGCAATGTTAAGGCAGGGGTTGTTTGCAGACCCTCGATCAAAAGGAGGAAACGGCTCCATCAATCGAATGAGGACCATCCAACCGGTCATCGTAGATAATCCGCGGCCGCTCGGCAAACATCACATTTCATCTTCAGACAGTTTGTAGACGTGCACCTCCATCGGCTCAAAATCCGCAATAATCCGATTTCCGGAAACCGTCATGGGGACGAATGCACTTGGCCCTTTCCGAGCTGTCAAGGTTCGATCGAACAAACGAGTTGCACTGCGAATAGGCCGGTCCAGGTGCAGGCTGGCGTGTCTCAGCGGCAACTCCGTACCTACCGTGTCGTTTTCCTGCATGTTAATTGCGACCACGTAGGTGTGGCCGTCTGGGCCGACCTTCTTGGCCGCATAGATGCCTTTGAAGAGATAGTCGAGATTGGGGCGATGAATGCCTCCGCCGGGCGCCCAGGGAGAAAATTGCGGGGTCGTGGGCACCCTTGCCCAATTCCCCGGTCCCAGGATCACGGACTCCAAGGACTTGATGTTCCCTACAATCTGCCATGTCCAATTCCAACTATCCAGGTATCCGGCAGGCAGGCCCGCGTCACCGCTGTTGGGGGCCAGCGAAGGATCGCGCGTGTTCGCGCCCCAGAGGACACTGAACGCCCGGCAGTTCATCGCAACCTGTAACCAAAAAAACCTATTGGCCTCGTTGAAGGAACGTATTGGTCCCGAGTGGGTGTATGACAGCAGTTCCTTCACTACGGTCGTCGAAACAGAGGGAACCCAGCCGAGTCCCGCGGGATGGCTCAGGACCTGCTGATTGAAGTAGTTCAGAACGTCCCAGAGCTTTTGCAACCCGATCCACGGGTATTGGTACGATAACACCATCTCGAGCATCGAAACCTGGTTCGCGTTCGGGTTGCACGCGAGCGTCCACGGCCCCGCGGCCACGAGCGTGGTAAAATTCACCCGCTTCGCAGGATCAATGGATCGAATGTAACTCTCAGCCTGCATGTAGGTATTGACGACTCCTTGCGGGTCTGAAGTGACGCTTGAATCCAATTCCAATTCTCCGTCGAGCATCCATGCAATGAGGTTCGGCTTAGAGGCGTACTTTGAGACGATCTGCGGAGCGCAAGAACTGGCCAGTGCTGCGGGCGTGTGCCACGCGCCTCGGCAATCGTTCCCCACTCCGAGGTCGCGGAGGCAATAACCGTGCCAGTAAATCCCGTGATTGGTCCAGAGAGGAGTATCGATGCCGAACCAGTTGCCGACAACGACGTTCAGCCCCGCCGCCGCCGCCTGCGCTAGTTTCGCGTCTGCCTGTTGCGTCGTATAGCCTGCTTGTCCCCAGGATGCATAGTCCAAAGTCTCCCCCTGGATAAGAAGAAACGGCTTGCCGTTGAGAGTGAAGTTGTTGTTCGAATCGATTCCTGTTGAGGTCACAGGTGGAGGAGTTCCCGCTGCGGCAGGTTCAGCATTGTCCAGCATGGCTAGGCTCAGCGCGGCGCCGCCGGCAAATCTGGCGGCCCGACGGACGAACTCGCGGCGGCTCAACGTTCGGTGTCTGGTGTCCTCAGCCCACTGGCTCAGAGTGTCTCGTCGCAGTTTCATCATGATTACGGCGCCGAAACGTATACGTGCACACCCATCGGCGCAAACGAGTCCGTAATTGTCCCTCCTGAGGACGCTACAGGCCCTGGCTCAAACAGCCTCTTAGCACCGTTCAGAGGAGCCGCGACGGAGAGCGTTCCACCGTTGACTGCCAACTCGGCACCGAAGCTGCTGGGAGCGCCGGCAAAGGCTACCGCGGTGTCATCGGTCCCGGCAAGAGGCGTGCTAGGTCCGGGGCTGGCGCCGGCCCCAGAGCCATTGCTCGCCCCTCCACTGCTCGTCGTGCTACCATTGGTCGCGCTAACAGGATTGCCAGCGGCCGGATTACCGGTCGCATTGGCACCTCCAGTGGTGCCGCCACCACTACTGCTCCCAGCACCACCGCCGCCACCGCCACTGCCTCCAGTGTCAGCACCGCCGCCACCGCTCCCTGTGGCACTATCACTGACCGCTGCCTTGTTGCCGGACTGGACCGGTTGGCTCGGGGCCGGATCCAGTGGGAGTATCCTTGCGATCGAAGGATGTACGTGGAGAGGCGGCTGGATGAATATCTCGATCGCGCGATCATCGCGGAACACGAGGCCTACGCCCTCAAAGGGATAAAGGACAGTGAGATAGGTACCCGCGGCGTCGAGGACCTCATTCTGGTCGCCAATGAGTTGAGTGGCTCTCGCGTGAGATACTCCCACTCGCAGATCTTGAATCGTCCGAAAGAGCGGACTGAGGGTGCCAATTCGTATGGCATTCCCCTTTCGGAAGTCCACAGTTATCGCCCAACGTGGGAACGTCAATGCCCCTGATTGCGTACGCTCCGAAGAGCCTAGGATGGCAGTGACTTGCTTTTCCGACATCCCCAAGCTCACGGGACCCAGCGCACTTCCTGGCGTTATCAATGTAGAAATCCCGCCACTGACCGCGGGCATCGCCATGACCGTGCTCAGAACATAAGCGGTCAATGCGGTTGCGGTTGAAGCTTTCCGTCGCCAACGCTTCGGTGCGCCTTTGTGGAAACTGCCGCGAAGATCGGATGCTCCGACGTCTGGCATCGGATCCCCCCTTCGGACTTTGGAGACAGACTGCCAGCCTTGGACCCAAACCGGGGTCCAGGCCTTCAAATTGTGCCCAATCCACGTATGTTTGACGACCCGGGAACGTCTCAAAGCGCGCACGGTCTCACAAAAGGGAACCGGGGGTTCTTTCTAAACACCCCCGGTTGGAGAGTTCCTTGACAGGGCTGGTTCGTTTGCCGCGGCCAAACCCTACCCGCCGAGACCCGCCAGCGTCCGACGGGCATCGTCAACTCCCCTGAAATCCTGCCTGATCGCGAGTGCCCGGCGTAACTCCTGCTTGGCCATCTCGCCATTGCCCGAACGGTAGTAGGCCAGGCCGAGGTGATAGTGAACGACCGGATCGTCCGCCAACTGCCGTGCGCCTCGCTGAAGGAGCGGCACGGCCTTCTGGACCGCGCCGGTCTTGTAGTACGCCCATCCGAGCGTATCAGCCACGTGGGGGTCGTTTGGCATGGCCAGCCACGCGGTCTGGGCGAGGGTCAGGGCCTGCTTGAGATCGCCGCCGTGCTCGATGTACGACCACGCCAGGTTGTTGGCCGCCGGACCGAAGCGCGGATCCTGCGCGAGCGCTTGCTTGTAGTACTCCCTCGACCGGTCCACGTTACCGAGTCTTTCGTACAGCATCCCCAGGATGGCATAGGCAGGGACGAAACGGGGGTTCAGACGGATTGCCTCTTCGTATTTGCCCGCCGCCATCTCGTACGCCTTGTTGTCGGCGTACAGGCTGCCGAGTGATAGATATGGTGCCAGCACGTTCGGCTCCGTTGAAATGGCCCGGTAGAAGGCCTCTTCCGCCCTTGTGCGGTCCCCCACGGTCTCGTAGACTTCGCCGCGTAACGTTTGCAGCAGCGCGCTCTTCGGCACCCGGGCGACCTGGGCCTCGACCCGCTGCACCGCGCGGGCCGGTTCCTTCTCTTGCAGATAGGTTACGGCCTCTTCTCTGAGGGCCTCGGCGGAATCAGGCTGAAGCGTAAGGGCGGTTTCGAACTCCCGGACGGCATCGTCGCCCCGGCCCGCCAGGCGGTAGGCGACGCCCAGCCTGACGTACGGTGCGGGGTTCCGTGGTGCAAGCGCGATCGCCTGCTGGTACGTCGCAAAGGCCTGGGGGAGGGCCTTCTGGTTCACATAGAATGCCCCCAAGAGCATGTGGGCAGCATAGCCCTTGGGGTCGGCCGTCACGTAGTCCTTGAGCTCAGCCTCAGCCGCCGTTGGATTTCCCGATTGCAACTCCAGATTCGCCAGCGTCACCCTTGCATCGGTGAGCCGAGGATCGAGTTTCAGACTTTCAAGAAGCTGCGCCCGTGCGGAGGCCGTATCGCCTTTGAGCAGATAGGCGTGGGCGAGGAGATCGTGCGCCAGCGGCACGCCGGGCTGGCCGCCCACCGCGGCCTCTAACTCCGTAATCGCCGGGTTCACGTCGCCGCGTACAAGGTGGATCTTCCCAAGAAGGAGGTGTGCCGCGGAATTCTGCGGATCGCGAGCCACGAGCTTGTCGACGGTGGCCTTCGCCTCATCAAGCCGGTTCTGGGACATCAGAAGGTCCGCGATCCGCAAATCGGGTACCGCGGACGATGGGGCGAGCGACTGAGCCTTCTGATATTGGCTCTCCGCGTCCGCAGGCTTCTGCCGGGACGCGTAGAGGTCGCCAAGCGCGAGATAGGGTTCCGCCCGCCGCGGGAACGCACGGACGGCATCCCTGAGTGCTTGTTCCGCGGCGTCCCACCGGGCGTGCCGCTCCAGAAACCCCGCCAGTGCCAGGCGCGGGTCGGGGTCCGAACCGAGGCGCACCCCCCGCGCATAGGCCTCTCCGGCTCCCGCATAGTCACCCTGGGCTTCGTCCAGCGATCCGAGCAGCACGTAGGCGTCCGCGAACTTTGGATCGACCCGGAGCGCTTCGTTCGCCTCGCGCCTTGCGGCGGTCAAGTCTTTCCGGCCCGCGAGGCTGCGGCCGAGCACCACATGCGCGTGCGCGTTGCTGGGCTCCCGCTTAAGAACCAACACCGCTTGATCGCCGGCCCCGATGTACCGGCCGGCGAGAATGAGAACCTCTCCCAATGCGAGGCGGGCGTCGGAGTTGGCCGGGTCCAGGTCGAGACTCTTCGTCAGCCCCTGATAAGCCGGCCCGATCTCGCCCGCGCGCAGGTACGCGAGACCGAGCTTGTAATACACCGGGGCTGAGCGTTGGGTGAACTGCAGCGCACTCCTGAAATCGAGAATCGCTTCCGGATAGCGTCCTGCCGCTAGCGCCGCGTTCCCGCGGGTCCAGTATCGCGCTTGACGCGCCGCAGGGGTGCGCTCCCGTGCGATTCCCCAGACCGCGCCTAGCAGCACGACGCAGGCCAGGATCAGCAATACGGGCCGTGTCTTCAACGTCCGCGACATCTTGGTGTAAACACTCTCCTCGCCGTCCGAATTCAAACAAGAAAGCCGTCGGATCTCCCCTCCGCGGCTCTCTTGAGTCGATAAAGTTGTTGATCTCTGGCTAAGCCGTACTCACGCGGGAATCGCCCGCCGCTCGCCGCTCTTCCTTCTGCGGTTGAACCTCATCCCTACGAGCCCCATCAGGCCCGTGCCGAATAGGAGCACGGATCCCGGCTCCGGCACGACACTCACCGCACCGGAGTACACGATGCCCGTCCCGTCCCCGTCAAGCTCGTGTACGTCGAAGAGCAAGACGTTCCCGCCCGGTATCAGGTCCCCGGCCGGAAGGGCGAGCGTGGTCAGCGAGGTGCACGTAATGCCGCTCACTACGCAATGGGTTCCCACTGGGCCGCCGGCGGTCGCGAGTGTTATGCCATTCAGTAACACTCCGGTCGTGTCGTCCGCCGCAATCAAGAGCGTTCCACCGGAGATTGGGCCCGCCGGAAGGATGAAGGTTTGGGTGAAGTTTATGACACCGCCCGTGCTGATAGTGGCACCTCCGATGGCGCCACCGTTACTGCCACACGAGATCCACGCGGAGCCGGCCGGAGCCGCGACCCACAAGGGATTGGGTGTGATCGTCGTGCTGGCACCCGTCGGGGTCGGGCAACCCGTGCCCGCGGTCTGAGTATAAGGCACACCCGCTCCGCTATTGATGGCCACGGTCGTAGCCTGCGCATTGGTTGCTCCCACCACGAGAAGCACTCCAGCCAAAAGTGCGATTCCCGCCAATTTCGTAATCATCGTTGCACTCCTTCGGCGCGGATTCTGCCTTTCACCCAAGAGGAAAGTAGCTCTTTGCTCCCGCCGACTCCTCCACTCCTTTGAACGATTTGACCCTATCACATGAACTACAACCCTTGCCAAGCCGTCAGCCCTTCCTACCTAGGCAACTACACCTTCCTACCTAGGCAACTACACCTTCCTAGGCAACTACACCTTACAAAAATGGCCCGCGGACGTCTCTCCTTCGTCAGAACGGAACTCGGTGTCCAGCGGATGAATCCGTAGCACGGGCCGTTCCGCCGAAACCGCCCGAGCCGTCAAGGGCAGATTCACACTTGAATTTAGAGACGTTTGAAGGAGGCTACACGAAATTTGGGCGGATCTCGTCCCAATGCTGGCCGTGCCGCCCTGAAGCTCGGCTAGGCGCGTTCACGCCGAAAGGTCCTGTTTCCACCGAAAGATGTGCATAAGGAAGCAGGATCGGTCGAGCGATAACGCCTTGATGTCCCTGAGAGCAGGGGGGGGTCGGATGAAACGCGCCGCTTTGGGCATCACAGCAGTTCTCTTGGTCGGAACGCTCATGACTGCGGCTCAAATCGGATCCGCGATCGGTGAGCCTCCTTCGAAGATTCTGGTCAGGCATCCGGTCCATGTTCGCGGCAATGCCACGACCGGCCCGAGCGGCTATTCACCGGCTCAAATCCGGCATGCGTACGGGATCGACCAGGTCTCGTACAGCGGTGCCGGCCAAATCATCGCAATCGTCGACGCCTACCAGTATCCCACGGCCGCGAGCGACCTCCAGACGTTTATCGCGACGTTCAACCTGCCTTCCATGTACGGTCTGCCGAATACGGCCTCTTGTACCGTGACCGCCGGGCCACACCCTTGCTTCCAGGTGATTCCGGAAGGTTCGACCGGCGGTGGGGGCAGTTACACTCCGCCTCCCAGTGGTGGCGGGGGAGGCGGGGGTGGTGGAGGCGGGGGTAACTGCCATGCGAAGAAGGGATGCAAGATCAGCGGCCAGACCGTCGATGCTACCTGGGCGCTCGAGCAAGCGTTGGACACGCAGTGGGCTCATGCCATCGCGCCCGGAGCGGATATCCTGCTTGTTGAAGCCAACAGCAGCTCGCTCTCCGACATGCTAAATTCCGACTCGACCGCCGTCCCCTACGGTGTCACGGTGGTCTCCATGAGCTGGGACACGCCGGAATTCTCCGGAGAATCAAGCCTCGATAGCTATTTTAGCAGCAATCCGGGGGTGGTGTTCGTCGCCGGGTCTGGCGATTCGGGCAGTGGGGTCGTGTGGCCCGCCGCCTCCCCCTACGTCGTGAGTGTTGGCGGGACGAGTCTCCCACTCGATAGTTACGGCAACCTCACGGGCCCCGAGACGGCCTGGAGCGGGTCGGGCGGAGGAATCAGCGCCTATGAAACGGAGCCTCAATATCAATCCAACTACTCCATCCCGGCAACGGGAGGTCATCGAGGCGTCCCCGACGTTTCCTTTGATGCCGATCCTTACACGGGAGTGCCGATCTATGATTCGACCGGCTACAATGGCCAATCCGGCTGGTTCCAAGTAGGCGGGACGAGCTTCAGCGCCCCCAGTTGGTCGGCCGTCATCGCGGTCCTGAACAGCGCGCGCAAGGCTATCGGGAAATCCTCTCTCGGTGGCAGCAACTCCAGTTACTCCCTCGCCTATGCGGCGGCACCTCCGACTTGGTACTCGATCGATTACCGCGACATCACGTCGGGAAGCAACGGGAGCTGCGGCGCCATCTGTACGGCGGGCCCGGGCTACAACTTCGTGACGGGACTTGGGACGTCGCTGGTCAAAGGGCTCACCCAATTCTTCCAGGCGTACTGATCAACGTCGCAGACGCTCGCGCGTCGAGGGAGGATCTCGCCAAGCAATAAGTCACGCCCGGCCAACGTGGCCGGGCGTGACCATCTTTGGTTAGCCGCTGTCGAAGGTGAGCTACGCCGGACGCCGGCGGCGAATCCAGCCTCCGAGTCCTCCGAGAGACACCAAACCAAAGCCGAGCATGGACAGCGAACTCGGCTCAGGCACTGTCGAGATGATGGTGGTGGTCGTGTTCCCGGCCGTAAAGAATGTGAACCCGGTAGTAAGATTACAAATGTGCGCGGCAGCCAACCAGCCATCGGTGTTTGGCGTGACATACGAGGCTGCGGTGGTTCCGCCGCTCAAGTTGATGGTGTCCGTGGTGCTGAAGTTTCCGGGGCCACACCCATCAAATTGGTCGAACGTCGTATTGATAATCCCGAAAGCGCTCACATTCGCGGCACCTTCGGAGGTGAGCGCGCCGCCGTTGCCGCTAAACGTCCCGAGAGTGATGCCGGTGTTTAGATTCAGATCAACGACGTTCGTGTCGATAAACGCAAATCCGGCGCTGGCGGTGAACGTGGCCGTCGCGGTGGTCGGCGTAAGGGTAGTGATGGTCACCGAGCCATCAGTGAGACCAATCGTTGTCGTATCCGCCGCCGCGGGCGACGCACCGATCCCCCAAAGAAAAACAACCCCGCCCAGAGCGAGCATAACGCCCAATAACCGACGCATCTTCATCGCCGCTCCTCCCTTAGGGGGGTCGAGCCGGTCGCCCGCCACCCGGTTGGACCTGTTCCAAACCACCGTCGATCCACAGTTGGAATAAGCCATCCGTCGATCCGCAATTAGAATAAGCCATCCGGGGATAATATTGCTCTCCCTCAAGAGGACATGATTTTTCGCTCAAGAGGACGAGCCGTCGGGGCGCCAACCGACCAATTGTATAGCACATAGGTTCGTTAGTATTCCGGCGCTAAACATATGGCGGTACGCGTCGAGGGAGCCGGACCCAGCATTAGAGCCTTGTCTCCATCGAACGATATTTCCCATTCCTCCTTTGTCAGGGGGGACCGTCCTGCTGTGCTCCTCTATACTTTCGTCAAAAGCGTAGACGTATCTGGATCGAGGTCGCTGAGATGACCGAATTTTGGGCCAAACAACGGGCTTTGGTCGTGGCCCCGCACCCGGATGACGAAGCGTACGGCTGCGCAGGCACGATGGCGAAAATCAAGGCGGCCGGCGGCGAAGTCTACGTCATCGTCGTGTCCGTCGGGGACCTGCAGCATTACAAGTCCGAAGCCTCGGCCGTCGCGGCCGAAACGCGGGAAGCCGAATTGCGTGCATCCATGGAACTCCTGAAGGTGGATGGATACGAAGTCCTGTTTCGGGATGCGAAGACGCACCTACGCCTTGATGCGATCCCACGCCGTGATCTCATCGCCCTCTTCGAGCGCGAGGCGCAATACGCCATCGACAAGTTGCGGCCGACCGCGCTCATCCTTCCCCATCCCTCATATAATCAGGACCACGAGGCGGTCTTCAAGGCAGGGTTCGCGGCGTGCCGCCCGCATCTCCGCAACGACAAGCCCTTCATCAACCTGGTGCTGGCATGTGACGCCGCCCAGTTGGGTTGGGGCGACGGGTTCCGTCCCGATCTCTACGTCGACATCTCCGAATACCTGCCTATCAAGCTGGATGCGCTGGCGTGTCACAAATCCCAGTTGCGGCAGCTTCCGGACCCCGGCAGTATCAAGAATGTTGAGTATCTCGCGCGCTTCCGGGGGGCGAATATTGCCGTGGATGCCGCCGAGGCCTTCGAGTGCCACCGCGTGGTTCTGTGATTCCCCATTCCCGGCCCATGATCGGGCCGGAGGACATCGACGCCGTCAGCGATGTCCTGCGGTCGGGACATCTGGCACAGGGCGCAAGGGTGGAGGAGTTTGAGGCGGCGGTCGCCGGCTTCCTGACCCGGCGCGGCGGCGTGGCGACCAGTTCCGGAACCGGTGCGCTGCACCTCGCCCTGCTCACCCTCGACATCGGGCCGGGAGACGAAGTGCTCCTGCCGTCCTACACCTGCGTGGCTCTGTTGCATGCCGTCCGCTACGTTGGTGCGACGCCGCGGCTTGTGGACATCGCCGCGGGCGAATACGGGATGTGCCCCCATGAGGCGCGCCGCCGGATGACTCCGCGCACCCGCGCGATCATCGTCCCGCACATGTTCGGAATGCCGGCCGACCTCGACGCGCTGGGCGGGCTCGGACTTCCGTTGATCGAGGATTGCGCCCAGACACTCGGCGCAACGTATCGCGGCCGGACTGTGGGCAGCGCGGGGACGATCACGGTCTGTTCCTTCTACGCGACAAAGGTCATCACCACCGGCGAGGGGGGCATGCTGCTCGCCGACTCCGAGGTGGTCCTAAGACGGGCACGTGACCTGCGCGACTATGACGGGCGCGGCGCGCTCCCCACGCGATTCAATTACAAGATGACCGACTTCCAGGCCGCGCTCGGATTGAGTCAACTGAAGCGGTTGGGGGAGTTTATCGCGCGGCGCAGGGCACTGGCCGCCCGGTACGCTGCCTCGTTCCGCGAGTACTCCCTCATACTCCCCGCCGACGCGCCGGAGCGGACGCACATCTTCTATCGATACGTCATCGGGGTGGACGACGCCCCGCGGTTGGCCGGCGCTCTTCGTGACCGCGGCGTCGAGTGCAAGACCCCGGTGCCTCGCCCGCTGCACCGGTACCTCGGGGAAGAAGGGTTCAGCCATACGGAGGCGGTGACGGCGAGGGCTCTCTCAATCCCCCTCTACCCGTCATTGACGGACCAGGACGCGGAGCGGCTCCTATTGGAAGTCACGGATGCACTCGCGAGAAGGGAGGACCGACGACGGCTAGTCTCCTCTTTGTCTTCCTGACCGCCCTCATCCTCTCGCTGCTCTTGACGCCGGTGTGCCGGTGGTTCGCCGTGCGGTTTGGCGCTCTAGACGCGCCATCCGGTCGCAAGATCCACCGACGCCCGACGCCGCTTCTCGGCGGGATAGCGGTATTCTTGGCCTTCGCGCTGGCGACTTTGATGTTCCTAAAGCCCATGCGCGGTGACCAGATGCTTCTGCTGCTCGCCGGCGCCGCGGCGTTCAGCCTGATCGGCTTGCTGGACGATCTCTACGACGTCGGGGCCCTGAAGCTCGGGGTGGAAGCCGCGGTGGTCGTGGCAATCGTCTGGCTCGGAGGGGTCAATGCGCGCCTCCCGTGGCCCTACGCGGGCGAAATTCTGGCTGTGCTGTGGATCCTGGGCGTGGCCAACGCCATAAACTGCCTCGACTGCGTGGACGGCGTTGCGGCGGGGACCGTAATGGTGGGTGCGCTCTTTGTGATTCCGCTTGCGCTCTTTTGGAATCACATCGGCGTCGCCATCGCGGCGGCCGCGCTCGCCGGCTCGGCCCTGGGGTTTCTGCGGTACAATTTTTCGCCCGCGCGCATCTTCTTGGGCGACGCGGGGAGTCTGGCAGTGGGATTCCTTGCCGCGGCGCTGCCTGCGGCGTTGATCCCGTCGCGCCTGCATCACGCCGCCTTGGTCACGTGGATCGCTCCGGTTCTGCTCATGGGAGTTCCCGTGGGCGACTTCCTGCTCGTCCACATTCGCAGGTATCTTCACGGTGCAACCGATCTGCGGCGTCTCGTGACTTCCACGGGAAGAGATCACCTGCCACACCGCCTGCTCGACGCCGGCCTGACAACCCGTCAAGTGGCGGTCCGGCTCTACGCAGCGACGGCGCTGATGGGAGCGAGTGCGGTGAGCCTGGTGCTGATTGGTCCGGTGGCCGCGGCGGTTCTTCTGATGGTTCCCGCGGCGGCACTCCTCACAACCGGCGCGGCGCGGTGGGTCACATGGGCGTTGGCCAGGTCGGCGTGACGCGGGGATGCGTTGGACCTGACGCCTCACATGGTCACGGGCGCCGCGGTCGGCGCCCGCGTGCGGCGCCCCGCGGCGATGCTCTCCTTGGCCTTCGCCAGCCATTACGTCCTCGACACCGTACCCCATTTCAACATTGGTTGGATCAACGGCCTCACGCTGAACGGCGCAATCGATCTCGGGTTGGGCCTGGTGCTCTGCGGTATTGTCGCGTGGAAGGTCCGAAGTTGGGCGCCGTTGGCGGGGGCGCTGGCGGCCGTGCTCCCCGACGCGCCGGGCCTGAAGGAGCCTCTCGAAGGGCCCACCTCGGCGCTGTTGCCGCACAGAACATGGGGACCACCGTGGGGCATCGTCGCAGAGGCGGTCGTTACCATTCTCGCCTTAACGTGGGCGGGAGTCCAAGGCATTCGCACTAGCGGGCGAATATCGTAGGGGGCAAGTAGCGCCGTGAGAGGTGCGACTGTCGAGCCCGTCCGGGGGGATGGTACCGAGCGCGCCCAGGAGGATATCAGCGACCTCCTCATTACCGTCACCACAATCGAAGGCCGCGTGCTCCGGCTGGTCCGGGAAGGTGACCGGGAAATCCCGGTCGAGGACCTCGCGAACGAATTGACGCTCCTGTCCCGCGACCTTCGCCGCTGCTACCGTCGGGCGCAGGATCTCTCAGAGCGACGGGACCTCGGCTTCAGGACCCAGCGGAAGCTCCGCCATCTCCAGCAACAGTGCATCTGGCTGTACCGCAAGGCCCACCAGGAGCGGGCATTTTTCCAGAAGCTCCAGCTCGAAGCCCGCCTGCGGCGGGTGATCTCGGAAGAGGCGTTCGGCTTGTACCAGCAGCTCCTCTGGGCGGACCATGAGGAGCGCCGGCTCGCTGCGTCCGAGGACTCCGCCGTGGCCGCCCTGCTGCTCGCAGAGCCGGCGGAGCCGTCACCCACGTAGTCGGACAGGAACCCTCATTTTGGGTCGCTCGGAGAATGCCGGCCGAGCGTCTGCCCCAGCCGTCGATTTAGTGCGGCGAGGATCGCCTTCACCACCGCATTCGGGAGATCGGGTGCGCGTGCGCTACCGACGAATCCGCGGGGCCCGTTCGACGGTCTCGACAGCACCGCCACGGCCACCTTCTCCTTCGCGGTGGGCACCTCGTGCAGCTCCTCCAACACGTAAATGTGCGTTTCTCCCGCGATCTGCCGGACCGCGTCGAGGGTCGCGCCGGCTACAAGGAAGAGCAGTGCCCGTCCGTGGACGTGCCCGCCGGCGCGTCCGATGCCCTCACGCACGCCCAGCCTCAACGTAACGGCGGCCGTGCCTCCCGTTTCATCGGTATCCACTTTCACATCCACGAGACGCAGGCGCGGTTCGGGGGGCCGGGTCGCCGCGGGCCTGCCGGCGGTTTCTGTCTCCGGAGCGTCCGGAGCCGTGCCCACTGCTCCCCGGAGGCGTGCCGGATCGCCGGCCCGTTTGGCGTCCTTGGCGGCGGTGGATGCCCGGCTTGCGAGCGTCACCAGATCGTCGACCGTCGCCGCGATGTGCGCCCGCTTCCGACCCTCCGCCCGGCGCCCGCCCGCGATCCCGACACTGACGGTGACGTGGCGGGCCGCCGCGCCCGCATTTACGGGGAGTACCACCACGTCCTGAATCCGCTGCATCAGGGTACGCGCATCGGCCTCGTGCCGGGTCGTCGCAACGGCAAACTCGTCGCCGCCGTACCGGCAGAGCAGATCCATCCCGGGGTCGACAAGGCCGCCGAGCAGCCGTGCCACCGTGCACAGTACATCGTCCCCTGCCACGTGCCCGAGCAACTTGTTGACGGCGCCGAAATTGTCCAGATCGATGAACAGAATGGTGATCTCATGCCCGCGTTCCAGCGCGGCCATCGCCCACGCCCGGAGGGCTGTTGAAGCCGGAAGGCCGGTCAACGGATCGGTTTGCTGCCCCTGCTGGCGGAGGATTGCCGTCGACGAGATCTGGCCGACGATCTTGTTCTCCTCAACCACCGGCAGGACTTCGACCCGTTGGCGTGTCATCAGCGCGTACGCTTGGACCAGCGGGAGCGCCGGGGTGACCGGGGTGAGGCCAGGGGTCATCACGTCCGCGACCGGCCGGTAGGGCGGCGCGGCGAGCAGTTGCGCCGGCATCACCATTCCCAGGACGCGGCCTTCCTCAAACACCGGAAGCGCCGCCAGATTGTGCCGGCCGATCAGCTTTGCGGCGGCCGCCGCGGTGTCGCGGCCGGTCACCGATACGGTGGTCGCCACCATCACGTCGGCGACGATGAGCAGCACGTCGTTCACGGGCACACCGGGACCGAGGCCACCCCCGCCGCGAGCGGGCATAGGTTTTCCCTAGCAAACGTCCCAATTCGCCTGTCAGTTTCCTATCCGTCGAACTGAGGATTTCCGGCGAGATCAAAGAGCGGACGGCGCCGAGTCGGTGCGTCTACTCCGTCGACCGGAGCGCTCAGTCGCGCTCCTCGGGGCGGCTGAAATACCGGATGATCTCGACGAGGATCTCATCCAGGCTCTTCGTGGGACGATATCCTAAAAGTGTCTTCAGTTTGCTGATGTCCGGGACCCGGTAGCGGGTATCCTCGAACCCCTGACCGTACACCTGTTCGTAGGGGACGTGGAGCGTCTCCACGGTCCGTCCGGCGAGACGCTGCACGCGTTCGGCCAGGTCATTGATCGCCACCGATTCCTCGCTCCCGATGTTGAACACCTCGCCGGCCGCGTTCGGATGGTTCATCAAACCGATCGTGGCGCGGACCGTATCTGACACCCAGGTGAAGCTGCGCACCTGACGTCCGTCGCCGTAGACGGTGAGCGCGCGGCCGGCGAGGACCTGCTGGACAAATCGGGGCACCACCATTCCGTACGCGCCGGTCTGTCGCGGCCCGACGGTGTTGAAGTAGCGGCCGATGACCACGTCCAGATCTTGCTCGATCCGGTACGCGCGGGCCAGGTATTCGTCGAGGGCCTTCGACGTCGCGTAACACCACCGGATGGATGAACCCAAAGTGATGTCGTCGGTCTCGCGGAACCGCCGGCCGTCGTCCCGGGTGTCCTTCCCGTACACTTCAGAGGTCGACGCGACGAAGACTTTGCGCCGGTGCCGCACCGCGGCGCTCAGCACCACCTCCGCCCCGGTCACATTGGTCGCGATCGCCTGCACGGGGTGTTCGAAGATCAGCTTCACGCCGACCGCCGCGCCGAGGTGATAAACGTGATCCGCCGCCGCGACGAGGGGGTCGACGGTTTCCCGGTCCAGGATCGAGCCCTGCACGAACTCGAAGCGGGGGTGGCCGAGCAGGTGCCGGATGTTCTCGAGGCATCCCGTGGAAAGGTTGTCCAGGCACGTGACGCGGTGACCTTCGGCAATGAGCGCGTCAGACAGGTGAGAACCGATGAAGCCGGCGCCTCCCGTCACCAGAGCGTGCATGAGTCCGTCAGTTCGGTCATGACCACCCGGCTCCCTCTGCGGATGCTTCATCGTGTCGTGAGGCCGCATTCTGTGGGACGACCTCGCAGACCGCGTTGTAATCGGGTTCGCCACAACTCGGATCGTAGTGCCCGATCCGGATCAGGGCGTTGGCTTCCGGCCAATGCACCTGCAAATTGCCCGGAGCGATGTGGGCGACGCGGATCTTGCCGCGCAACTCTCCCACGTCCGACTTCAAAAGTACCGGATCCCCCGGTCCCAACCCCAGGCGCCGCGCGTCCTCCGGCGCCATGATCACGTCGCCGCGGCCGGCGCCCGTCAGCGGGTCGTAGTCCTCCCACACCATGCTGTTGAACTGGTTGCCCCGCCGGGTACTCACATAGAACCGCTCCGCAGGGACGCTCCGCTCCGGCCAGTGCGGGATCATGAAACGCGCCCTCCCGTCCGGCGTGTTGAACCGGTAGCCGGCGCAGAGCTGCGGGCCGCCCCACTGCAGCTGATCGCCCTTCTGGTGGAGATGCTGGATCCCCTGATAGGAGGGGATGACACGCGCGATCTCGTCGCGAATCTGCGCCGTGCCGGCGAAGTGGATGTGCGACCGGCGCTCCGGGAACACGCGCTCGGCGATGAGCATGGGAATTTCCCACTCGGGTTTCGCCTGGCCGATCCGCCGCCCGGGAATCTCCGGGCTAAAGATGATGCGGCGCTCGGTCGTGGTCTCGGTCACGCCCCCGGGCGTCTCGTAGCGCGTGGCCCCCGGCAGGATCACGGAGACCTCGCCCGGTTCGAGGAGCATCATCGGATTGACGACGATGTCCTGGAAAATGCGGACCGGTACGCGCTCCAGCGCCTCCCGGACGTATCGCGGGTCTGGCATCGTCTCCAGAAAATTACCGCCCGCCGAGTAGAGGAGGTCGATCTTCCCGTCGTGGGCGGCGTGGATGGCGGCCGACGCGGGCAGGCCGGCCTTGCCCGGCGGGTCGAAGCCCCAGACCTCCTTCATTGCGGCCATGGCCGGCGGGTCGCCGACCGTCCGGCCCTGGCCGTACGTCGTTGGGACCGCGCCGACCTCGGCACCGCCCTGCACCCCGGAATGTCCGCGGATCGGATTGAGGCCGGTATGCGGACGGCCGATGCGCCCCATCGCCAACGCCAGGTTGCTGATGGCGAAGACGTTCTGCTGCCCGTGCTCATGCTGGGTGACGCCCATGGACCAAGTGGTGATCGATGTGTCGACGCTCGCGTACAGGTCGGCGAACCGCCGCATTTCCGCCGCCGTCGTGCCTGCGCCTCGCTCCAGCTGTTCCCACGAAAGAGCCCGCGCACGGGCCCGCAACTCGTCGAACCCCGCCGTGTACGACGCAATGAAGCGGTGATCGACCCGGTCCGTCTCAATCAGGTGCTTGAGCGCGCCGGTGAAGAACGCGGCGTCGCCCCCGTTGGTCACCTGAAAGAACTCGTCCATGATCCGCGTGCCGAACAGCGCGCTGTCCCACGACGAAGGGACCCAGTACCGGTCCAACCCTTCCTCGCGATAGGTGTTGACGACCACGACGCGTGTGCCCCGTTTCTTTGCCTCGTCGACGTACTTCATGGCCACCGGCTGATTGTTGGCGATGTTCGATCCAACCAGGATGAGCAGCCCGGTGCCGATCCAGTCGGCGTACGAGCACGTCGTCGCCCCGTATCCGATCGTCGCCCCGAGCCCCGAGGTGCTGGGCGCGTGGCAGACGCGGGCGGCGTTGTCGATGTTGTTCGTGCCGAGGAACCGCGCGGTCTTATTGAAGACGAAATACGTCTCGTTTGGCATGCCGCGCGACGTCAGGTAGAAGTACATGCGGTCGGGATCCTGTTGGGCCGTCGGGCGGATGCGGTCCGCGCAGAAGTCGAGCGCCTCGTCCCACGGCACGCGCCGGTAGCCCGGTTCTCCCCTCCGCCAGATCATCGGATAGGGAAGCCGGCCCAGCGTACGGAGCCCCCGGGAGGAACGCCGGCGCAGGGTCTCCGGATGTTCCAGCACCCGATGATCGACGGCCGGCATGGTATTCAAGCGCAGCATCTTCAAACGGACCGTGCAGAGGTGAATGCCCTCGATCGTCCAGTCGCGGAGCCCGACTGTGCCCAGGGAGCACCCGTCGCAGCACCCGTCGTTGAGGATGCGCCAGGCGTACCCGAGCTCATCGGCGTTTTCGCCCAGGACTTTGGCGATCTCCAGGTAGTGGTTGGGCTTGGTGTAGCCCAGTCCGATCGGAGACGGGCCTACGTAGCGCCGCGAGGTATTCCGGTTCCGCCTGGCGAGGAGCGTGCCCCCGGCGGCCAGGAGCGCGATCCCCCCGAGAATCCATGGCCACCGTCTGCTCGTGCGCATTGTCGTCTCCCTTCCTCGCGAGCCTCCAAGCGCAGGGCGATTCACACGAAGCCCGCCTGTTCCCGGGCCGACGAAACCACCCGACTCTTCTATTGTAGCGTTGCTCCGCGGGCAGGCGCGCCGAGGGCGCTAGGTGAACCCCTGCTCTGCAGGCAGGGGCTCGGCGGGGGCACGGCGAGGGAGGCGCGACCATGAAAGCGAAGGCCGCGGTGCTGTTCGAGGTCGGGAAGAAATTGGAGATCTGCGACGTCGAAGTCCAGGCGCCCAAAGCGGGAGAAGTGCTGGTCCGCATGGCGGCCGCGGGCGTCTGCCACAGCGATCTCCACGTCATGACCGGGCACTTGTTTGCGCCGCTGCCGGCGGTCCTCGGTCATGAGGGCGCGGGCGTCGTGGAGGAAATCGGCGCGGGCGTCGCGACCGTCCGGCCGGGCGATCACGTGATTCCCCTGTGGCGGCTGAGTTGCGGGGAGTGCGAGTACTGCACGGCCGGCCGCCCGGCGCTGTGTGCCGCCGGCACGGCGGTCCGGATGACAGGATATCTGCCCGACGGCACCACGCGTTTTGCGCTCGGCGGTACGGCACTCAAACACTTTGCGGGCGTGTCGAGCTTCTCGGAGTATTCCGTCATTCCGGAGAAGGCGCTGCTTCCAATTCCGCAAGACCTTGCGCTCGATCGGGCCGCGCTATTCGGCTGCGCTGTGATCACGGGCGTCGGCGCGGTCGTCAACGCCGCGCGGGTCCGCCCCGGGACCAGCGTCGCGGTCTTCGGCGCGGGCGGGATTGGGTTGAACGCGATTCAGGGGGCCGCCCTCGCAGGGGCAGTGCGGATCATTGCGGTCGACGTGCTGGCGCGCAAACTGGACTACGCGAGACAATTCGGCGCCACCGACGCCGTCGACGCCTCGGCCGAAGACCCGGTGAATCGAATCCGGTCGCTCACCGGCGGGCGTGGCGTTGACTATGCGTTCGAGGCGATCGGTCTCCCGAACGTGATGCGGCAGGCTTACGACTCACTTGCGAAGCGTGGGATCGCGGTCCTGATCGGGGTGACGCCGATGGCTGCGGAGGTCTCGGTGCCCGTCATGTCCCTCGTCTTCGAGGAGCGGGTCCTGACCGGGTCGGTGTACGGGTCCAGCCGCCCTCGGACCGACATCCCGAAACTGATCGATCTCTACCGCACCGGCAGGCTCAAACTCGACGAGCTGCTGACCCGAACGTATCCGTTCGTGCAGATCAATGAGGCCTATGCGGCGCTGGAGCGCGGCGAGGTGGCGCGCAGCGTGGTGACATTCTGACCGGCATGAAATACCGACTGCGTAGAGAAATCCGGCCTAAGCTACGCACCGTTGACGGTGACCATGGGCCAGACCATGGGCTCAGGGAAGGTTGCGGAGCCGATAGAATAGAATTTTCTTGACGATAAGCAATTGTCGCCTCCCGCATCGCCTGAGGGGGTGAGGAGAGCCCAACTCGCGAGGCTTTGAGAAGCATATCCCTTCGGACGCGATGAGCCGCAGCCTGTAGATGGTTGCCTGGGCTGCGAGGAGCGAATGGCGAACCCGGCCGGAGATGATGGGGACCGGGTTTTTTTGTTTGCGACGCCGACGATCCGGGAGGGGGACTGGATGATGAGGCTCATGTCATGGGGGATCGTGGTGCTGATCGGCGTGCTACTTGCTGCAACGCTCACACAATACCGGACGCTGCCGCCCGCAAAGTGTAGTCCGCACGACGACACCCACAACAAGCACTGCGTCCAGCCCGTTTAGCTTTGACATAGTCTTGACGGCCCCCCGCACGCCGGGTATATTGTGGCGGGGAAGTGGCGCCTCGACGAGTCCTCTCCGTCGAGGCGCCGGTCGTTTCGACGTGAGGCGGTAGAGGAGCATCGTGACCGATGAAGGTTGAGCTTCGGACGGAGCCGGCGAGCCGGGTCGTCCTCGAAATCGATGTGCCCGAAGACGCCGTCGCGCAGGCGATGGATCAGGCGTACGCCCAGTTGGTCCGCCGGGTCCAGGTGCCCGGGTTCCGGCGCGGCAAAGCCCCCCGGCCCATCCTCGAACGGCATGTCGGGACGGAGATGCTCCGCGACGAAGCGCTGCGGCAGCTCGTCCCGCGGCAGTACTCCGAGGCCGTGGCCCAGACCGGCGTGTCGCCGATCGCCCGGCCCTCGATCGAGGTGAAGGACGGGCCCGAGGGCAAGGGGGTGCACCTGACCGCCACGGTCGACGTGTACCCCACCGTCACGCTCCCCGACTACCGGAAGATTCGCGTGACGGCGCAGCACCGCGCGGTATCCGACGAGGATGTCGATCGGGCCATCGAGGATCTTCGCGCCCGGCACGGGCGCCTCGCGAGCGTCGCGGAACCGGCCCGCCGTGGAGACTTCGTCCTCCTCTCGGTCGTCACGGCTCCCGAAGGCCAGGGGCGGCTGCAGGCGGGCAAGGAGCTCCTCGTCGAGGTGGGGGGCGGATTGCTGCCGGAGGCCGTCGAGGCCGCGCTCGAGGGGGCGTCGCCGGGCGACGAACGGAGCGCGGAGATTCCCGGCGCCTCGGCGCCGGCGGTGGTCCGGGTCGCCGATGTCCGCCGCAAAGACCTCCCGCCGCTCGACGATGCGTTTGCCCGCACCGTTTCCGACCGGTCCACGCTCGCCGACCTGCGCGACGGGCTGCGCGCCAAGCTGCAGGGTGAGCGGGACGCGGATGACGCCCGCGCCCTTCGGGAGCGCGCCGTCGACGCCGTGCTCGCCGAAGCGAGGTTCGACGTGCCGGAAAGCCTCGTCGCACACGAAGTGGAGCACATCCTCGAAGACCTCGCGGACCGCCTCCAGAGGCGCGGCCTGACCCTGGAGTCGTACGCGCGCGCGCTCGACAAGGATGAAGGCGCGGTGCGCGCCGACATGCGGGAGGGCGCGGAGCGCCGCGTGCGGAGCCGGGTGTTGCTCGATGCCGTCGTCGAACGTGAGGCTTTGAGCGTGTCCGAGGAGGAGATGCGCGGGGAGGTCGAGAACCTCGCCGCCGAACTCAAACAGGACGTCGCGAAGGTGCAGGGCTGGCTGGCCGAGGGTGGCCGGCAGGAGGGCCTGCGGGAGAGCCTGCTGCGGCGCAAAGCGATGGCGTTTCTGGTCGACGCGGTTTCGGGAGCCAAGACACCCGCGGCGGCGGGCGCGGCGACCGAGCCGGTCCCCCCGAGTTCCCCGTGATGTCCGGCCACACCGCTCCCGGGACCGCCACCCCGGATCTCTCAACGGAGGACGCCTGATCCCGTGTATGTGCCCATGGTCGTCGAACAGACCGCCCGCGGCGAGCGGGCCTACGACATCTACTCGCGGCTGCTCAAGGAGCGCCTCATCTTCATCGGGGGCGAGATTGAAGACGAGATGGCGAACCTCATCATCGCGCAGCTGCTGTACCTGGATTACGAAGACCCGGAGAAGGAAATCCAGCTTTACGTGAACAGTCCCGGCGGCTCCGCGACGGCCGGCCTCGCGATCTACGACACGATGCAGTACCTGCACTGCCCCGTTTCGACGATCTGCGTCGGGCTGGCGGCCAGCGCGGGGGCGATCATCCTCGCCGGCGGAACGAAGGGCCGGCGGTTTGCCCTGCCGTACTCGCGGATGATGATTCACCAGCCGTGGGGCGGGGCGCAGGGATCGGTGTCCGATATCAGCATCCAGACCAAGGAGTTTCTCGCCATCCGCCAAATCTTGAACGAGGTCCTGGCGAAGCACACCGTCCAGCCCCTGGACCGCATCGAGAAGGACACGGAGCGGAACTTCTGGATGAGCGCGGGGGAAGCGAAGGAGTACGGGCTCGTCGACGACGTCATTCTGCCCCGGCAGCCGAGTCTGCCGGGACAGCAGGCAACGCTGCGGTAACCCAGCCGGGGGGAGACGGGGCATGTTCAAGGCGGGGGACGACCGGGACCGGACCAAGTGCTCCTTTTGCGGCAAGACCCAGGAGCAGGTCGGGACGCTCGTAGCCGGGCCTGGGGTCTATATCTGCGATGAGTGCATCGAGCTCTGCAACGAGATCATCGAAGAGAAGCTGGCCGGGCCGCAGCCGGCGGCGAAGCCGCGCGCGATTCCGAAGCCCCACGAGATCTACCAGACCCTGTGCCAGTACGTCATCGGCCAGGAGCGGGCGAAAAAGGCGCTGTCGGTCGCGGTCTACAACCACTACAAGCGCATCGCGTCGCACGGCAAGCGCGGCGGGGACGTCGAGCTGCAGAAGAGCAATATTCTCCTGATCGGGCCGACGGGGTGCGGGAAGACGCTGCTGGCCCAGACGCTGGCCCGAATCCTGGACGTCCCGTTCGCGATCGCCGACGCCACGTCGCTGACCGAGGCCGGCTACGTCGGCGAGGACGTCGAGAACATCCTCCTGCGGCTCATTCAGGCGGCGGACTACGACGTCAAGCGCGCCGAGCGCGGCATCGTCTACATCGACGAGGTCGACAAGATCGCGCGCAAGTCGGAGAATCCGTCGATCACCCGCGACGTCTCCGGCGAGGGCGTCCAGCAGGCGCTGCTCAAGATCCTCGAGGGGACGACCGCCAACGTCCCGCCGCAGGGCGGCCGGAAGCACCCCCACCAGGAGTTCATCCAGATCGACACGACCAACATCCTCTTCATCTGCGGCGGCGCCTTTGACGGCCTCGACCGGATCATCGAGACGCGCACCCGCGTCGCGAGCATCGGCTTCGGCGCCGAGATCCAGCCGAAGCGGGAGCACCGCGTGGGCGAGCTGCTCGCCCAGGTGATGCCGCAGGATCTGCTGCGCTACGGGCTGATCCCGGAGTTCATCGGCCGTCTGCCCGTGGTGACGCCGCTCGAGCCGCTCGCGGAGTCCGACCTCGTCACCATCCTGGTCGAGCCGCGGAACGCGCTCGTGCGCCAGTATCAGAAGATTCTCGAAATGGACGGCGTCGAGCTCGTCGTCACCGAGGACGCGCTCCGGGCCATCGCCCGCCACGCGATGACGCGCAACACCGGCGCCCGCGGCCTCCGGACGATCATCGAGGAGATCATGCTCGACATCATGTACGACATCCCGGAGCGCGGCGACGTCAAGCGCTGCGTGATTACCCGGGAGACCGTGGACAAACGGACCGAGCCGCTCCTGCTGACCGCGGCCGACCTCAAGAAACTGGCGAAGGAGAAACCCGCCTGAGCTCCCGCTTCGCGGGACGGAGTCCAGCGACGCGATCGAGACGGAGCCCCGCGGCTCCGTCTCCGTTTTTCCGGGGAATCTCCGGGGGCGGCCGGAGCGTATATCTGTAGAGAGTAGGGCAGTAAGCAGTACGAAGACAACCGATCAGATCAGGGCAGGCGTTGACATCGCGCTCCCCAGGAGGCATTGGATGTCCGAGCATACACCGGAGCAGAAACCGGAAAAAGCCAAACCTACCGCCCCCACGCCGGTCGCCCAGCCCCAGACGCCCGGCCCTCAGGAACCGATCGTGTTCCCGGAGGTCGTGGCACTGCTGCCGCTCAAGGGCACCGTGGTGCTGCCGGGCATGGTCGTGCCGCTCGGCGTCGGCCGTCCCAAGTCGCTGGCGGCGCTCGAGGCCGCGCTGACCGGGGACCGCATGATCCTGCTCGTCGCCCAGCGCAAGGACGACGAGGAGCAGCCGGAGCCGGACGGGCTCTTCCCCGTCGGGGCGGTGTGCCGCATCCTGCAGGTCGGGAAGCAGCCGGACGGCACGGTCCAGGTCGTGGTCGAGGGCCTCGTCCGCGGGACGATCACGGAATTCATCCAGGTAACACCGTTTTTCCAGGTCCGGATGGAAACCCGGCCCGATCCCACGGACAAACCGCTGGAGATCGAAGCGCTGATGCGCGGGGTGAGTTCGCAGTTCGAGCGGTACGCGCGCCTGTCGCGCTCCGTGCCGCCCGAAGCGTTCATGCTGGTCATGTCGACGGAAGAGCCGGGCCGGCTCGCGGATCTGGTCGCGCAGCACCTGCAGCTGCGGCTGGAGACGCGGCAGCGGGTGCTGGAGGCGCCGCCGCGGGACCGGCTGGAAATCCTGAGCGGGTCGCTGACCAAGGAAATCAACGTGCTCGAGCTGGAGCGCAAGATTCAGAATCGCGTGCGCAAGCAAATGGAGAAGAGCCAGCGCGAGTACTTCCTCAAGGAGCAGATGAAGGCCATCCAGCAGGAGCTGGGGGAGAAGGACGAGCGCACGGCGGAGGCGGACGAGTACCGGAAGAAGATCGAGGACGCGAAGCTGCCGGAGAAGGTCAAGGAGAAGGCGCTCGAGGAGCTCGGCCGGCTCGAGAAGATGCCGCCGATGGTCGCCGAAGCGGTCGTCGTCCGGACCTATCTTGACTGGATCCTCGCGCTGCCGTGGCAGACCCGGACCGACGACCGGCTCGACACCAAGGCGGCCCGCGGCATCCTGGATGAGGACCACTACGGCCTGGACAAGGCCAAGGACCGGGTCGTGGAGTATCTCGCGGTGCGCAAGCTGGCGCCCGAATCCAAGGCGCCGATCCTCTGCTTCGTCGGGCCGCCCGGCACGGGCAAGACGAGCCTCGGCAAGTCGATCGCGCGGGCCCTCGGCCGGAAGTTCGTGCGCATTTCGCTCGGCGGCGTGCGCGATGAGGCGGAGATCCGCGGGCACCGCCGGACGTACGTCGGCGCGCTCCCCGGCCGCATCATCCAGGGCATGCGCACCGTCGGCAGCCGCAACCCCGTGTTCATGCTGGACGAGATCGACAAGCTCGGCATGGACTTTCGCGGCGATCCTTCGGCGGCGCTGCTCGAGGCGCTGGACCCGGAGCAGAACAACGCGTTCAGCGACCACTACCTGGAGCTGCCGTTCGACCTGCGCGAAGTGATGTTCATCACGACGGCCAACATCCTGGACACCGTCCCGCCCGCCCTGCGGGACCGGCTCGAGGTGATACGCTTCTCGGGGTACATCGAGGAAGAGAAGCACCACATCGCCACCCAGTTCCTCCTGGCGAAGCAGCTCAAGGAGAACGGGCTCAAGCAGGAGCAGGTGGCGTTCACCGACGATGCCCTCAAGCTCATCATCCGCGAATACACGCGCGAAGCGGGGGTGCGCAATCTGGAGCGGGAGATCGCGACGATCTGCCGCAAGATCGCCCGCGAGGTCGCCGAGGCCGAGGTCACGAGCGAGAAGGTCACCGTGCAGAACGTCCACAAGTATCTCGGACCGCCGAAGTTCCGGTACGGCAGCGCGGGGCTGATCGACGAGGTCGGCGCGGCCACCGGCCTGGTCTACACCGAACAGGGCGGCGACATCATCACGGTCGAGGCCTCGCTGCTGCGCGGCGACGGCAAGCTGATCCTCACCGGCCAGCTCGGCGACGTGATGAAAGAATCCGCCCAGGCCGCGTTGAGCTACGTGCGGGCGCGCGCCCGGCGGCTCGGCGTCGACGACACCTTCGCCTCGCGCCACGATCTGCACATCCACGTGCCGGCGGGGGCGGTGCCGAAGGACGGGCCGTCGGCGGGAATCACGATGGCCGTCGCCCTGGCGTCGGCCGTGACCGGCCGGCCCGTGCGCAAGGACGTGGCGCTCACCGGCGAGATCACGCTGCGCGGCAAGGTGCTGCCGATCGGCGGGCTCAAGGAAAAGGTCGTCGCCGCCCACCGCGCCGGGATGAAAGTGGTCGTGATGCCGAAAGAAAACGAAAAAGACCTCCACGAGATCCCGGCGAACGTGCGCAAGAAGCTGCGGTTCGCGCTCGTGGAGCACATGGACGAGGTGCTCGACGAGGCCCTCGCGGAAGGGGTCGGGCTGCCGGTGCTGACGCCGCCGCCGGTCGTGCGCCGGCCGCCGTCGCAGCCGTCGATTCAGGCGTAGGGGGCCGCAGGGGGAAAAACGCAAACGGCGGGGCGTTCGTCCCGCCGCTTGCGTTTCGGGACGGAGGAGGCCGGATGCCGGCACCGATCATCGACGTCCAGGATCTGACCAAGCGGTTCGGCGCGATCGACGCCGTCCGGGGCGTGTCGTTTTCCGTCGCCCCGGGGGAGATCTTCGGCTTTCTCGGCCCAAACGGCGCGGGGAAGACGACGACGATCAAGATACTCGCGACGCTGCTGCGGCCGACGTCGGGCCGCGCGTCGCTCGCCGGCTACGACGTCGTCGCCCGCCCGGCGGACGTCCGCCGGGCCATGGGGATCGTCTTTCAGGACCCCAGTCTCGACAACCGGTTGACCGCGGAGCAGAATCTGCGGTTCCACGCGATGCTCTACGGTGTGCCGCCGGCCCAGGTGGAGGCCCGCATCGCCGCCGTCCTCGGGATGGTGGAACTCGCCGAACGCCGCCGCGCGCTCGTGGCGACGTATTCCGGCGGGATGAAGCGGCGCCTGGAGATCGCGCGCGGGCTGCTCCATCGGCCGAGGGTTCTGTTTCTCGACGAGCCGACGATCGGGCTCGACCTGCAGACCCGCAACCACATCTGGGAGTACGTGCTCGACCTGCGCCGCCGCGAGGGCGTCACCGTGTTCATGACGACCCACTACATCGAGGAGTCGGAACACTGCGACCGGATCGCCATCATCGACGACGGCCGCATCGTGGCGCTCGACACGCCCGAGGCGCTGCGGCGGCAGGTCGGCGGCGACGTGATCACGATCACGTCGCCGGACGCCCCGTCCCTCGCCCGCGAGATCGAGGCGCGGTTCGGCGGCGGCGCCCGCGCGGTCGACGGGCAGGTCGTCGTGGAGCAGGAGCGCGGGCCGGAGTTCGTGCCGCGGGTCGCCGCGGCGTTTCCGTCGCTCGTGACCGCGGTCGCCGTCACACGCCCGACGCTCGACGACGTGTTTCTGAAGCTCACCGGCCACGCGATCCGCGAGGAGTCGGCCTCCGCCATGGACCAGCTGCGGACGATGGCGCGGGCATGGGGCGGCCGCCGCCGATGAGGCGCGGGGAAGGTACCGCATGTTGAGTGTCGGCGCCCGCCCCACGCCGGCCGCGGCCGCCCCCGCCCGCTGGCGCCACGAGGTTCGGGCCGCGTACGCCATCTGGCTGCGGGAGTTGATCCGGTTCGTCTCGGAGCGGGCCCGGATCGTCGGCGCCCTGGGACAGCCGCTGATCTATCTCGCGATCATGGGCACCGGGTTCGGCGCCACGTTCCGGTCCGCGGCCGTGCCGCGCGGCTTTAGCTACCTGCAGTTCATGTATCCCGGCGTGCTCGGGATGACGGTGCTCTTCACCGCGATGTTTTCCGCGATCTCGATCATCTGGGACCGGGAGTTCGGGTTTCTGAAGGAAATCCTCGTCGCCCCGGTGGCGCGGTCGAGCATCGTGGCCGGCAAGGTGCTGGGCGGCGCGAGCGTCGCGACGCTGCAGGGACTGCTGCTGCTCGTCATCTCCCCGATCGTCGGCGTCCGGCTCGGTCCGGCGCAGATTCTCGGCACCGTGCTCATGATGTTCCTTGTCTCCGCGTCGCTCACCAGCCTCGGGCTGGTGAGCGCCTCCCGCATGGCGACGATGGAAGGCTTCCAGGTGGTGATGAACTTTCTCGTCCTCCCGCTGTGGCTGCTCTCGGGCGCGTTCTTCCCGCTGCGCGGGCTGCCGTTGTGGATGGCGGCCCTGACCCGGATCGACCCCCTGACGTACGCGGTCGATGCCCTCCGGGGCATGGTCTACGCGGGCTCGCCGCTCGCCCGCGCCCTGGTCGTCCAGCCGTACCGGCTCAACCTCGCGATCATCCTGGGGTTCCTCGTTGTGATGTTCGCCGCGGCGATCACGACGTTCCGGTCGCGGGAGGACTGAATGGTGTCCGCTGGAGTTCGACAGCCCGGAGCGGTGGTTCGACGGTCGCTTCGACCGCGTGGAACAACGGTCCGACCGACAGTTTCGCGCCGGCCGGGCGCACGATGCACGGCCGAAAATGGAGGTCTCCGTGAGAGAGGGCATCGCGAAACCCGTCCTGGATGCGATCGGCAACACCCCGCTCGTGGAGTTGCGGCACGTGGTGCGGCCCGGTGCCGCTCGCGTCGTCGCCAAACTCGAATCCGCGAATCCAACCGGCAGTATGAAGGACAGAATGGCGCGGGCGATGGTGGAGCGGGCGGCGGCGGACGGGCGCCTAGCGCCGGGCGGCACACTCGTCGAGTATACGGCCGGAACGACGGGGATCTCGCTTGCCTTTGTGTGCGCCGCGCTCGGGTACAAGACCCATTTTGTGTTCTCGGATGCGTTCAGCGATGAGAAGCGGCAGGCGATGCGCGCCTACGGCGCGGACATCACGGACGTGCGGAGCGACGGGGGGAAGATCACCGAAGATCTGATCAAGACGATGATCGCGACCGCCGGCGAAATCAGCCGCCGCCCGGGGCACTGGTGGGCCGACCAGCTCAATAACCATGATGGGGAGGCCGGCTACCATGCGCTGGGTGAGGAGGTGTGGCAGCAGACCGGCGGCCACGTGGATGCCTTCGTGCACGCGGTGAGCACGGCTCACTCGATTCACGGCAGCGCCCGTGCGCTGCGGCGCCACGAACGGCAGGTTACGGTGGTCGCGGTGGAACCCGCGGAGTCCGCGGTGCTGTCGGGAAAGCCCTCGGGATCCCACAAGATCGAAGGGATCGGCATCGGCTTCATCCCGCCGCTCTGGAAGCCGGACGAGGTGGACGAGATTGTGACGGTGACCACCGGCGAGGCAAAGGCGATGGCGCGGCGACTCGCCCGGGAGGAGGCGATCTTTGCCGGCTCCTCGAGCGGGGCAAATGTGGTCGCCTCCCTGCGTGTGGCGGAGCGGCTCGGCCCCCGCGCCACGGTCGCCACGATCATCGTCGATTCAGGCTTTCGTTACCTGACAACCGATGTGTTCCGGGCGTGAAGCCGCCGGTGATGCCCGGGTAGACGAGGTCAGTACCCGCGCGCGACGTCGATCACGTTGGCCAGCGGCTCGCCGCCGGCGTAGCGGCGGATGTTGTCGGCGAAGATCGCGGCGATCCGGTCGAAGAATCTCGGCGTGATCCCCGACACGTGAGGCGTGATGATGACGTTTGGAAACTCGTACAGCGGGTGATCGCCCGGCAGCGGCTCCACGTCGAACACGTCCAATCCCGCCCCGGCGATCCAGCCCTCGCGCAGCGCCCGGATCAGCGCCGCCTCCTGGACGATCGGTCCCCGCGAGACATTGATGAAGACGGCGCCCGGCTTCATCAGCCGGAACTCGCGCTCGCCCATGCGCCCCTTGGTCTCGGGCGTGAGGGGTAGCAGGGCCACGACGTAGTCGGCCTCCCGCAGGAGATCGTCGGTGCGCTCCGGCGGGAGGACCACGTCGACGTGCGGCACGGGTGCGGGCGTCCGCCTGGTGCCGATGACGCGCATGCCGAAAGCCGCGGCGCGCGCGGCGAGCGGCTTCCCGATCTGGCCGAGCCCGAGAATCCCGAGGACCTCGCCCTCGACGTCCTCACCGACGCCGCCGGGCCGGTCCCAGACGCGGCTGATCTGCCGCCGGATGTCGACGTGCAGGCGGCGCGCGAACGCGAGGATGAGCGCCATCACATGGCCCGGGAGCGCCCCGTGCGCGCCGACGGTCCGGGTCAGCACGATCCGTCCGTCGCGAATGCCCGGGAGCGTGACGAAGTGATCGACGCCGGCCGTAAAGGCGTGCACCCAGCGGAGCCGGCGGCCGTGTTCGAGCACGCCGGCCGGCAGCGCCCATCCCGCCGCGACGTCCGCGTCCGGCGCCTGCGCGACGGCCTCGTCCCGGCCGGCCGGCATCAGAATGCGCGCGCCCGGGGCCGCGGCTTCGGCCGACGCCCGGAACCGTTCTCTCGTCGCCGCCGGGACCAGCGCGTCGATCACCATCAAAATTGCGAGATCGGCGTGGCGCCTGCTCATGACGCCGGCAGCGCCCGCGCGGCCGGCCGGCCGGCCTGGGCCGCGCGGCGGCTCGCCAGGAGCGCGCCGTACGGCCCGGTGCCGGCCAGGGTACCGTTGCGCAGCACAATCGCCAGGCCGGACAACGGCGAAATTCGCTCCCCCGGCAGAAGAACACCCGCGAGGTTCAGCGGGTCGGCCGCGGCGATCACCACGTCGGCGGTCTCCTCCGGTTCCCGCCGGACCGCCCGCAGCGCTTCAACGGCGCCCGGCAGCGCATACTGCTCGCCGGCCACGCCGGCGACGAAGCGGCCGCCCCGCACCTCGCCCTGCGCCTCCCACCGCCGGTACACGTCGAGCAGCCGCCGCCACGGCGGCACCGCCCGCTCGCGCGCCAGCAGATCTCTGAACATGACGCCGTACCGGCGAAGGAGTTGACGGGCGACCGCGGCGTCGCGCTCGTCCGATTTCATCGCCGCATCGCCCGGCCGCCACACGGCCCAGCGGCCGGCCGGCAGACCGCGTCGGGGCGGCCGGGCGTGCGGCCCGGGACGGTTGACGTGGAGATACCGGCGGCGGCGGTTCGGGTCGCTTCGGTCGATGAGCTGACGCAACCCGGCAAATCCGTCGCCGCTGACGAGGCCCTTCGCCACGAGCTCCCACAGCGCGGACTCGGTCTCGGCCGGCAGCCGTCCCACGCCGCGCGCGATGTCGGGCAGGAACGACGCGCCCCGTTCGGACAGGTACTGGAAGACCTCGGCCGCCGCGCCCCGGAGCGGGACGGGCAGGCTGCCGGCACGGTGCTCGCCGTCCGGTTCGACGAAGGCTCCGAGGTCCTCGCGCAGCAGCAGCGAGATCGGCGCCGACCGCGACATGGCCCCGGCGGCTTCCGGGCCCTCCGGGTGTCCCGGGCTCAACCGCCCCCAGGTGACGAGGCCGCTCAGGCAGAGCGCATTGAGGTCCTCGGGATCGTAGAGCCGAACCCGGCCGGACAGGACATGCTGCTCCCACGCCCGGGCCGGGAGTTCGCACCCCTGCAGCATGCCGACGATCTCGGCGACGCCGTCCCGCCCGTGCAGCTGTGTTCCGGGTTGGAGATGCTGCCACCGCAGGAGAAACCGCATGAACACCGCCGGTGAGACCGCGTCGATTTCCCGGCGAAGCCGGCCCAGCGTGAGCCGGTGGATGCGCGCGAGCAGCCGGCGGTCGCACCACTCCTCCTCGGTCGTTCCGGGGGTGAAGCGGCCGCGGAGCACCACGCCGCTGCCTTCGAGCGCGGCCAGGGCCGCGTTCACCGTGGCGGCCGGCAATCCGAGTCTGGCGGCGAGCCCGGCCGCCGTAAACGGCCCCAGGCATTGGACCCAGCCGTGCACGATCAGGCGCGCGGCCTCCGACGGCTCGAGGTCGCCCGGCGCGGCCGGCAGCGGAGGCGGGGCGGGCTCGAATCGCACGCCGCCGAGCGCGCGGCCCACGTCCTCGACCCGGTCGCACGCGACGTAGGCCCGGCGGTCCCGGTCCGCAGGATCGCGCCAGACGGCGACCACGGCGCGCCGGTCCGCCACCAGCGCGCGCGCGTGCGCGTCCCAAGGACCGGCGTCTTCGAGGGGCAGGAGCCGCACCGTGAGCAGGTGGTCGTGCAGATCGTCGGCCGTGCGCACGTCCGGCTGCGCCTGCGCCGCGACGTCGGCGATCGCCGCCGCATCGAGCACCCCGGGGTCGCGCCCCGCGGAGCCGGGGGCGACGTGGCGCAGGGCCACCGCCCGGGCGCGCCGCTCCTCGAGCGGCGCGTCGTCGAGAAACGCATACGGGTTGGCGTTCAGGATCTCGTGCGAGATCGGCGACGGGGCCGGGGTTTCCACGGCCGCCGTGCGGATCGCTCCACCCTCGATCTCCGCCAGCACCGCGTCGAGCCCGCGGGTGTCCATGGCCTCGTCCAGGCAGTTGCCGATCGTCTCGTTGACCAGCGGGTGGTCGGGCGGTGTGATCGGCCCGGCGTGGTTGTCCTGGCACGCGACCTGGTCGGGGAACACGGCGGCCAGCAGGTCCTCCGCGCGCATGCGCTGGATCGGCATCGGAACGCGGCGGCCGCCCTGGTATCGCGGGACGGCGAGCGCCCGGGCGGCGTTCCAGCGCCACCGCGTCGTGAACAGCGGCGATGCGAGGACGGCCTGGATGATGTCGTCGCGCAGCGTCGCCCGCCGGACGAAGTGGAAGACGGTCTCGAGCGGAAAGCTGTGCTGCGGCCCCAAGGACAGCACGATGCCGTCGTCGGTGGCGGCGGCCTGGAGTTCGAAATCAAACGTCAGGCAGAACCGCTTGCGCAGGGCAAAGCCCCACGCCCGGTTGATGCGCGATCCGAACGGCGTGTGCAGGACCAGCTGCATGCCGCCGGCCTCGTCGAAGAAGCGTTCCGCGACGACCCGGCGCTGCGTCGGGACGCCGCCGAGGGCCGTGCGGGTCTCGGCGAGGTACTGCACCGCCTGCGCCGCGCCTTCGACGTCGAGGGCGGTTTCGCGCCGCAGCCAGGCCACGGCCGCGGCGGGATCCTCCAGGCGCTCCTCGATCTCCCGGCGAAGCGCCGACACCGCGGCAGAGAGTTCGCGGCTGCGTCCGGGCGATTCACCCAGCCAGAACGGCACCGAGGGCGGCGCGCCGTGCGCGTCCTCGACCCGCACGCGTCCCGCCTCCACCCGCCGGATGCGCCAGGAGGTGTTGCCGAGCAGGAAGACATCGCCGGCCATGCTCTCCACGGCGAAGTCCTCGTTGACCCGGCCGACCAAGGTACCTTCGGGATCGTGGATGACGTCGTAATCCGCCGTGTCCGGGATGGCGCCGCCGGAGGTGATGGCGGTGAGCCGCGCGCCGCGGCGGCCGCGAACCGTGCCGCGCGTCCGGTCCCGATGCAGATAGGCGGCGGCGCGTCCCCACCGCCGCGCGACGCCTTCCGCCAGCATGTCGACGACCTCGTCGAACTCCGGACGGCTCAGATCACGGTACGGGTAGGCGCGGCGGACGGCCGCGTAGAGGTCGTCCTCCCGCGCCTCCTCGACCGCGGCCATCGCGACCAACTGCTGGGCAAGCACGTCGAGTGGCTTCGCCGGCAGCACCGCGGTGTCGAGACCGCCGGCCCGGGCGGCGCGCACCGCGGCCGCGCATTGCAGCATCTCATCGCGCGTGAAGGGGAAGAGGATGCCGCGTGAGACGCCGCCCACGGTGTGCCCGGCGCGGCCCACCCGCTGGAGCAGCACCGCGATTGAAGACGGCGTTCCCAGGTGACAGACCAGGTCCACGTGGCCGATATCGATGCCGAGCTCGAGCGAGGCGGTGGCCACGACAATCCGCAGCTCGCCGGCTTTGAGGCGGCGCTCCACCTCGAGGCGCAGCCGCCGGGAGAGACTGCCGTGATGGGCGGCCACCAGTGACTCCCCGAGCCGCTGCCCGAGCTGGTGCGCCACCCGCTCGGCCAGCCGCCGCGTGTTCACGAACACGAGCGTCGTTCGGTTGGCCCGCGCCAGCGCGGCCAGCCGGTCGTAGACCGCATCCCGCACGTCGTTCGCGACGATCGGTCCGCGCGGCGGGCCCGGGACTTCGATGCACAGGTCCCAGGGCCGCCGGTGGCCCACGTCCACGACCGCGCACGGCGCCCCGGCGCCGGTGAGCAGCCGGCCGATTTCTTCGACCGGCTTCTGCGTCGCGCTCAGCCCGATGCGCTGGAGGCGGTGCCCGGCGAGCCGGTCGAGCCGTTCGAGCGACAGGGCCAGGTGCGCGCCGCGCTTGTCCTGTGCGACCGCGTGGATCTCGTCCACGATGACGGTCCGGGCCTTCGAGAGGAACGCCCGGCTGCCGTCCGCGGTGAGGAGAATGTACAGCGACTCGGGCGTCGTGATCAAGATGTGGGGCGGGCGGCGGGTCATTCGCACGCGGTCGCCCGGCGGCGTGTCTCCGGACCGGACGGCCACGCGGATCTCCGGTAGGACGACGCCAGCCGCGGCGGCGCGCTCGCGAAGCTCGGCGAGCGGTCCGACCAGATTGGCGTGAACGTCGTTGCCGAGCGCCTTGAGCGGCGAGACGTAGACGACGCTCGTCGCATCGCCCGCGCCGTCCCGCATGAGCGTGTTAATCGCCCAGAGAAACCCGGCCAGGGTCTTGCCGGATCCGGTCGGCGCCGCGATGAGGGTGTCCCGCCCGGAGGCAATCGCGGGCCACCCGGCAGCCTGCGCCGGGGTTGGCGATCCGAACCGGCCGGCGAACCAGCCGGCGATCTGCGGGTGGAAGAGATCGAGTGGCATGGGGCCTCTCACGATATGGTATAATATGCGCAATCGGAACGCGAGGACGGGGAGGAGTAGGTCGCCCGGGCGTCCAGAGCGAGGGGAGGGGGTGGTGAAAGCTCCCCGGGCCGGGCCAACCGAATGTCGCCCCTGAGCCACGGATCGCCGGCGGTATGCCGCCCACGATCCGTCGGGTGCGCCCGGGACAGCGCGTGGAGCCGCGGTCGCACGGCGTGACGCGAACGCGGGATGAAGGTGGTACCGCGGAGCGCCGCTTCGCCCTTTGGGTGAGGCGGCGTTTGTGTTGCGGCGCAGAACGGGAGGGCGATGCGGATGACGGACGGGCCACAGAGGGCAGGAGGCCGCGGAGCGGCCGGAAGTCCCGCGACAGACGGGGCAGGAGGCCGCGGAGCGGCCGGAAGTCCCGCGACAGACGGGACGGAATTGCCGAAGACGTACGATCCGGCGGCGACCGAAGAACGCTGGTACCGGACCTGGGACGCGCGCGGATATTTCCGTGCCGTTCCCGACGCGGCCCGCCGCCCCTACACGATCATGATGCCGCTCCCGAACGTGACCGGCGAGCTGCACATAGGGCACGCGCTCAACAACGGGGTCCAGGACTGCCTGGTCCGCTGGCAGCGCCTGCGCGGCCGGAACGCGCTGTATCAGCCCGGCACCGATCATGCCAGCATCGCGGTGCACGTGGTCATGGACCGCCGCCTGGCGCGCGAGGGTCTCACCCGGTTCGACCTCGGACGCGAGCGATTTCTTGAAGAGGCCTGGAAGTGGCGCGAGCAGATCGGCCAGACCATTCTCGGACAGATGCGGCGGCTGCTGCTCTCCTGTGATTGGGCGCGCACCACCTTCACGATGGATCCCGGGTACTCGAGGGCGGTGGCGGAGTGCTTCATCCGTTTGTTCCGCAAGGGCGTGATCTACAAAGGCAAGCGGATGATCAACTGGTGCCCCAAGGACCTGACCAGCATCTCGGACCTCGAAGTGGAGTACGCCGAGGAGCAGAGCACGCTCTACTACGTGCGGTATCCCGGCGCCCCCTCACGACCTGTCCCCCCGGGCGGGGGAGGACAGGCCGGCGGGAGCGAGGGTATTGTCATCGCCACGCAGCGGCCCGAGACGATCCTGGCCGACGTCGCCGTGGCGGTGCATCCCGAGGACGAACGTTACCGGCGGCTCGTCGGATCGACGGTCCTGGTACCGATCGTCAACCGCGAGGTGCCGGTGATCGCCGACCGCCGCGTCGAGCGCGACTTCGGGACCGGCGCGGTGAAGATCACGCCCGGTCACGACCCGCTCGACTACGAGATCGGCGCGGATCACCGCCTCCCGGTGCTGATCGCGTTCGACCCCCGCGGGCGGATCACCGACCTCGGCGGGCCGCGTTACGAGGGGCTCGATCGGACGGAGGCCCGCCGCCTGCTCGTGGAGGACCTCCGATCCGCGGGTCTCTTGATCCGCGAGGAGCCGTACGTCACGAACATCGGCCGGTGCGACCGCTGCAAGACCGTCATCGAACCGTACATTTCCGACCAGTGGTTCTGCCGGATGAAGGATCTCGCCGCCCCCGCCATTCAGGCCGTGCGCGACGGGCGTGTGCGGTTCCATCCCGAGCGATGGACGAAGTTCTTTCTCGACTGGATGGAGCAGATCCGGGATTGGAATATCAGCCGGCAGTTGTGGTGGGGACACCAGATCCCGATCTGGTACTGCGCCTGCGGCGAGATGATCGCGAGCGTCGACCGTCCGGCGACCTGTCCCAAGTGCGGCGGCGCCGCGTTCACCCGGGATCAGGACATCCTCGACACGTGGTTCAGCTCCGCCCTGTGGCCGATGGCGACGCTCGGCTGGCCCGGCGAGACGGCCGACCTCCAGTATTTCTATCCGACGAGCACCCTCGTCACGGCGCGCGACATCATCTTCCTGTGGGTGGCGCGCATGATCATGTTCGGGCTCGAGTTCCGCGCGGAGGTGCCGTTCCGGGACGTCTACATCAACCCGACCGTGCTCAACATCGAGGGCCGGCGGATGAGCAAGACGCTCGGCACCGGACTGGATCCGCTCGTGCTGATCGACCGGTACGGCGCCGACTCGCTCCGCTTCGCCCTCATCAACCGCTGCACCGGGGAGCAGGATCTGCGCTTCTCCGAAAAGATGGTCGAGGACACGCGGAACTTTGCGAACAAGATCTGGAACGCCGCGCGGCTCGTGCGCCTGCACCTCGCGGACCGGACGCCGGAGGCCGGCGCCCCGGAGCGCGATGCCGTCCGGCTTGCCCCCAACCGCTGGATTTTGGGACGCCTGGCGCGCACGGCGGGCGACGTGACGGCCGCGCTCGAATCGTTTGAATTCAGCGCGGCGTGCCGGCGGCTCTACGAGTTCGTCTGGAACGAGTTTTGCGACTGGTATCTGGAGATGGCCAAGGTCGACCTCGCCCACGCCGCCGCGGCGAACGAAACGCGGCACGTCATGAGCTGGGTGCTGGCGCAGACGATGGTGCTCCTGCATCCGGTCATGCCCGCGATCACCGAGGAAGTCTGGCAGGCGCTGCCGCACGATGGGGAGACGATCATGCGGGCGCCCTGGCCGGACGCTTCGCGTCTGTGGGCCGACGCGGCGGCCGACGCGGCGATGGCCGAGGTGATGGAGATCGCCGGCGCGATCCGGGCCCTGCGCGCCGAGATGGGGCTCTCCACGCAGTCCGTGGGCGTGTCCCTCCATTTCGGGCCGGGTGACCGCGATCGGATCGAGACCGTGCGGTCTTACCTCGCCCACCTGGTTCATCTCGATCCGATGCGTCTCGAAGTCCGCGGCATCGACGAGCATCCGCGGTTCGGCATTCCGGCGCCGTGCGGGGCGGGGCGGATCGAGCTTCATGTGGACAGCCCGGAGCTTCGCGCCAAGGCGCGGGAGCGCTTCGCGAAGCAGCTGGCGTCGTTGGATCGGGAGCAGAGCGGCGTGATGCGGCGCCTGGACGACCCGGCGTTCGCGGCCAAGGCGCCGACGGACATCGTCGCCGCCGACCGTGCGCGGGCCGCCGCGCTCACCGCGCGGCGCGAGACGCTGCGGCGATATCTGGCCGACCTCGCCCCATCCCCGCCCGCGTGAGCGCCCGCCGATGAGACCCGTCGACCCGGGGCTTCCGGCGGCGGCCGTTGCGCCGATGGCGGCCGGCCGCGCCGCCGCGGCGCGGCCGGTCCGGTGGCTCGGGTACGCGCTCACGGCCGGCGGGCTCGTGATTCTCGTCCTGTTCGCCGCGACCACGAACCTGGGCGCCGCCGCCCGCGCGCTGCACAACGTCCGGCCGGCGCTGTTCGCGCTCGCCATTCTCGCCGTGCTGGTGCAGATCGGCGTGCGGGCCGTGCGCTGGCGGTACATGATCCGGCGGCTGACCGACACCACGATCTCGGGGCGGTTCGCCGTGGTCTCGGTGGTCTGCGGCGTGGCGGCCGGCAGCATGACGCCGGGCCGGAGCTTCGAGCTTGCGAAGGCCGTCATGCTGCGCGACGCGTACGGCGTCGGGTTCGGGGCGTCGCTGTCGGCGATGGTGATCGAGCGGCTGCTCGACATGATCATGCTCGTCGTGGGCCTGTTGCTCGCCGCCCTGCTGCTGCCCCGGCAAACGGTGCTGGCCAACGCCGTCCTGCCGGTGCTGATCGCGGTCATCGTCCTCGGCGCCGCGCTTCTCGTCGGCGCCCCGCAGCGGGTGCGGACGTGCGCCGCCGTGCTGCTCCGCGCGGTGCCCGCCCTGGGCCTCCGCGGACGGGCGCAGAGTTTCGTGGACCTCCTGTGCGACAGCATCGCGGTATCGCGCCGCCGCCACACGCTCGGCGCCCTCGTCGCCCTGACCGCGGCGGCGATCGGGCTCGATCTCGCCCGCGTCGCGGCGGTCTTCTGGGCCCTGCGCCTGACGCTGCCTCCGCAAATTCTCGTCTTCTCGTACGTCGGGGCGATGATTCTGGGAATGGCATTTCTGGTCCCCGGCGGCGTCGGCGTGACGGAGGTGTCCCAGGCCGGACTCATCGGGCTGCTCGCCCCGCACGCGGCGCCCACCGCGATCGCGCGAAGCGGCGTGTTGATCGACCGGATGGTCTCCTACTACGCGGTGCTCGTCATCGGCGGCCTGTTGCTCGCGGCCTATCAGCGGTACCATCACATCATCCGGTGACACACCGGGCGGCAGGAAGGCGGTCGCGGGGCCCGCGAACAGGGGGAGTGCTGTGATGCCACGCCGCGGCATCTACGTGATCGTCCTGGCGATTTGCCTGTTCGCGGTCTCGGCCGCGGCCGGCTTCTTGATGGCCACCGGGACGCTCCGGCACTCGCCCGGCGGTGCGGCCGCGCCCGGCGGACCGGATCTCGCCGGACAGGCGCCGTCCGGTCCGGCGGCCCCGGCCGTCGGCGGCACGCCGGCCATCCCAGCTCCCGGCGGCTCGCCGACGATCCCGGCCGGAGGGGTCCCATCAACCGTACCTCCGGCCGGCACGGTGACCGTCATGCCGCCGCCTGCCAGCGTCGCGCCTCCGACGCCCGCCGGTTCCGCGGCACCGCCGGCCGGTTCGGCCGCCGGCGGCACAGGTGCGGCGCCGTCGGGCAGCGCGGCGACAGGCGGCTCGACCGCCCCGTCATCCGAGACGCCCGGCGCTCCCGTCATCGCCGGGCGGTTCCACGTCCAGGTGGGGGCCTTCGCCGAACGGCAGAATGCGGAGGCCTTGGCCCTCCGGATCCGCGCCCATGGCTATGCCGTGACCGTGGCGGCGGGACCACCCTACCGCGTGTGGGTCGGCGGCTATTTCGACGTGGCGACGGCCGAGCGGCTCGCCGCGAACCTCCTGCAGGACGGGTTCGCTTCCACGCTCGTACCCCGGTAGCGCCGGAGTGAGAGGAGGTCCTGCGTGTCCGAGGAGCCTGTTCAATTGACGATCGAGCGGGGGATCGCGCTGGCGACCCTCAACCGGCCGCAGGTGCTCAATGCCCTCAATCACGCGCTCATGGAGCGGTTGGCCACGACGCTCGAGGCCTGCGACCGCGACGCGGAGGTCCGCTGCATCGTCGTCTGGGGCGGCCCGCGCGTGTTCGCGGCGGGCGCCGACGTCCGGGAGATGGCGGGTGCCGCGATCGCGGACGTGATGCAGGCCTACCGTTTCGAGCAGTGGGCGCGCATCCGCCGCGTGGCGAAGCCGATCGTCGCCGCGGTGACGGGGTACGCGCTCGGCGGCGGCTGCGAGCTGGCGATGCTGTGCGACATCGTCATCGCCGCGGAAACGGCGCAGTTCGGACAACCCGAGATCCGCCTCGGCCTGATGCCGGGCGCCGGCGGCACGCAACGGCTGACCCGCGCGGTCGGGAAGTCACGCGCGATGGAACTCGTGCTTACGGGGCGCGCACTCGGGGCGCATGAGGCTCATGCCGCCGGTCTCGTGTCCCAGGTCGTGCCTGCCGAAGTGTGCCTCGACGAAGCGATGCGCCTGGCCGCGGAGATCGCCCGACAGGCGCCCGTCGCCGTCCGGCTGGCCAAGGAGGCCGTGCTGCAGGCGTTCGAAACCCCGCTCGAGGCCGGGCTGGCGTTCGAGCGCCGGTCCTTCCACGCGCTGTTTGGGACCGACGACATGCGCGAGGGCGTGCGGGCCTTTCTCGAAAAGCGGCGGCCGGAATTTCGGGGGACGTGAGCAGGCGCGGGCGGCGAGGCGGCGCGGTCGGGGCCCGCGATTCCCTCGCGGCCCTGGCACGCGACGTGGTGGCCTGCACGCGCTGTCCCCGGCTGCGGCGGCACTGCGAGCAGGTCGCGGCGGTGCGCAGGCGCCGGTTCGCCGCGTGGACCTATTGGGGGCGGCCGGTGCCGGGATTCGGCGACCCGAGGGCCGGCCTGGTCGTGATCGGCCTGGCGCCGGCCGCGCACGGCGCCAACCGCACGGGCCGGATGTTTACCGGAGACGGCTCCGGCGACTGGCTGATCCGGGCGATGCACCGCGCCGGCTTTGCGAACCGGCCGACGTCGGTGCGGCGTGGGGACGGACTGCGCCTGATAAACGCGTACCTCACCGCGCCCGTGCGCTGCGCGCCGCCGATGAACAAGCCCGCGCCCGCGGAGATCACGCGGTGTCTGCCCTTCCTCGAGCGTGAGCTCGCGCTGCTGCCGCGGGCGGAGGTCGTCGTCGCGCTCGGGCGGATCGGCTTCGACGTGTGCCGGCGGCTGTTCGCCGCCCGCGGAGCGGCGACGCGCGGTCTGCGCTTCGCGCACGCGGCCGTCTACGATCTGCGGCCGCGCGGGCCGGTGCTGATCGCGTCCTACCACCCGAGCCGGCAGAATACCAATACCGGCAGGCTCACGGAGCCCATGCTCAACGGCGTATTTCAGCAGGCGCGCCGCATGCTCGACGGCCGGGGAATCGCCGAGCCGGGCGCGCCGTTGATGCCTATCCACCGCCGACCGGCGCGTGTCGAGGGAGGAACAGACCGTGTATGAAACCGTGCTGACCGACGATCGGAATGGCGTGCGCGTCATCACGCTCAACCGGCCCGACGTCCTCAACGCCTTCGACGCCCGGCTGGGGGAGGAGCTGCTCGACGCCCTGGCCGCCGCCGACGCGGCGGCCGAGGTCCGCTGCCTGGTGGTGACCGGCGCCGGACGGGCGTTCTGCTCGGGGGCCGATCTGCGCGGCCACACGCCGGGCGAGACGTCGCTCGGCGCGCTGCTGCGCTCCCGCTACAACCGCATCATCACGCGCCTCAGAACGATCGAGAAGCCGGTGATCGCCGCGGTGAACGGGGTCGCGGCCGGCGCGGGCTGCAACCTGGCGCTCGCCGCCGATCTGCGGGTGGCGTCGGAGCGCGCCGGCTTCATCGAGGTGTTCACGCGCGTCGGGCTGATCCCCGATTCGGGCGGGACGTGGCTGTTGCCGCGCCTCGTCGGACTGGGGCGCGCCCTCGAGCTGATGTTTTTCGCGGAACCGGTGGACGCGGCGGCCGCCGAGCGCATCGGCCTCGTGAACCGGGTCGTCCCGCACGACGAGCTGATGCCGCGGACGCTCGAGTGGGCGCAGCGGCTCGCCCAAGGCCCGACGCGCGCCTACGGGCTGATCAAACGCGGCGTGGATCGCGCGCTGGCCCTGGATCTGCGGGGCGCGCTCGAGTACGAAGCGTATCTGCAAGAGATCGCCGGCCGGTCCGAGGACCACCGCGAAGGCGTCGCGGCGTTTCTGGCGAAGCGCGCTCCGTCCTATGCCGGGCGCTAGGCGGACCGGGGCGGATCGGGGAGGATGAGCGGCATGCGGGATGCGGTGATTCTGGACGCGGTCCGAAGCCCGATCGGGCGCTACGGGGGCGCGCTACGCGACGTGCGGCCGGACGACCTCGCCGCCCGCCTGATCCAGGCCGTCGTGCAGCGCAACGATCTCGATCCCGCGGCGATCGAGGACGTGGTCATGGGCTGCACCAATCAGGCGGGCGAGGACAACCGGAACGTCGCGCGCATGGCGGTCCTGCTGGCCGGGCTGCCGGAGACGGTGCCGGGACAGACCGTCAACAGGCTCTGCGGGTCCGGGATGCAGGCCGTGCACGCCGCCGCGCACGCGATCGCCGTCGGCGCCGGCGACGTCTACCTCGCCGGCGGCGTCGAAAGCATGACGCGGGCGCCGTTCGTCATGGCGAAGGCGGCCCACGCGTTCCCCCGGGGGACGCAGCTCTTGCAAGACACGACGATCGGCTGGCGGTTTCCCAATCCGCGGCTCGAAGAGCGGTTCCCGCTCTACAGCATGGGGGAGACCGCCGAGAACGTCGCGGAGCGGTACGGCATCTCGCGCGAGGAGCAGGATACGTTCGCCGTGGAGAGCCAGCAGCGGGCCGTGGACGCGCAGCGGGACGGCCGGTTTGCGGAGGAAATCGTGCCGATCACCGTGACCCCGCCGCGCGGCGGGCCGATGGTCGTCGAGAGCGACGAACATCCGCGTCCGGGCACGACGCTCGAGGCGCTGGCGTCGCTGCGGCCCGCGTTCCGGACCGGCGGCACGGTCACCGCCGGCAATTCCTCCGGCATCAACGACGGCGCCGCCTGTCTGCTCCTCGCGTCCGCCGAGTGGGCGGAGCAGCAGGGGCGGCGGCCGCTCGCACGAATCGGGGCCGGGGCCGTCGCCGCGGTCGATCCATCGTACATGGGCATCGGTCCGGTGCCGGCGACGCGCAAGGCGCTGCTGCGCGCGGGCCGGACGCTCGAGGAGATCGACCTCATCGAGCTCAACGAGGCGTTCGCCTCCCAGGTCCTGGCCTGCGTGCGGGATCTCGACATTGACCGCTCGCGCCTCAACCCGAACGGCGGCGCGATCGCCCTCGGTCACCCGATCGGAGCCAGCGGGGCGCGGATTCTTGTCACCCTGGTCCGCGAGATGGTGCGCCGGCACGCCCGTTGGGGACTCGCCACGATGTGCATCGGCGTCGGGCAGGGGATCGCGACCGTGGTCGAAGGACTCGCGTAGGGTCGAGGCGGCGGGCGTGCGCGCGCGGTCGATGCTCTTCACGCTCTTCGGCGACTACGTCCGCCACTACGGCGGCACGATCTGGATCGGCAGCCTGATCACCCTGATGGCCGAGTTGGGGTTCCACGCCTCCGCCGTTCGCGCGGCGGTGTCGCGCATGACCCGGCAGGGCTGGCTCGTCGCGATCCGCGCCGGCCGCGCGAGCTACTACGCCCTCACGCCCCGCGGCGACGCGCGGATCGAAGAAGCGGCGCGGCGGATTTTCAAGTTGCGCCCGGAGCGCTGGGACGGCCTGTGGCGGATTGTCGTCGTGCCCGCCCCCGGCGAGGGGGCAGGCCGGCGGGACCGCGCGGCGCTGCGGCGCGAACTGGGGTGGATGGGTCTCGTCCCGCTCGCGCGCGGCGTCTACGTCACGCCGAACAACCTCCTCGATCAGGTCCCGGCGCTGGCCGAACGTTACGGCCTCCGCGCGGCCGGCGAGACGTTCGAGGCCCGGCTGACCGGCCCCGCGGCACCGGCCGCGTTCGCCGCGCGTCACTGGGACCTGCCGGTCATCGACGCCGCCTACGCCGGGTTCGTGGCCGAGTGGCGTCCGCGCCTCCTCGACTGGCGCGCCGCGGCCGCGCGATCGGGCGGCGCGCTCGTGATCCCGGCGGGCGCGGCCTTTCGGGAGAAGACGCACCTCGTGCACGCATTCCGAAAGTTCCTCTTCGTCGACCCCGGCCTGCCGGCGGAGGTACTCCCCGAGCGCTGGACCGGCGTCGAAGCGCGCGGCGTCTTCTCCGCGGCGTACCATCTGCTGGCGGAGCCGGCGCTCGCCTTTTTCGAGGCCCAGTACCGGCCCGCGCCGGCCCACGAAGGGGACGTGCCGGAGGGCCGCCGCGCCGCCCGCCGCGATCCCTTCCGGCCCGATGCGCGCGAGGCCGATCTGCCTCACCTCGCGAACGGTCCGGCGCGATCTCCGTCCGGCTGACGTGCGACGGTGCCGGTGGTTTGACACTCCCGCGGTTTGACACTCCCCAGGGCCGCCGATATAATGAAACGCGGTCGCGAAGGCTTTTTTTGTTTGCGGCCGGCGCGCGAGCCCACCGCCGGCCCGGTGCCGCCGGCGGGAGGGATTTCACAGAGTGAAGCTTGGCAATCCGGTCCGGCTGACGGGCGTCGTGCTGATCGCCCTCGCCGCGTTTTTCATCGCGTTTCAGCCGATCCGGCTCAACGGCGCAGTGCCGATGCTGCAGCCGCCGGCCCCGCATCTCAACCTGGGGCTCGACCTGCAGGGCGGCAGCCATATCGTGTTGCAGGCCGAGCCGACGGCGCAGACGCCGGTCGGCAACGACGCGATGGACGGCGTCCTGCGGATCATCCGGAATCGGGTCGATCAGCTCGGCGTCGCGGAACCGGCGATCACGCGTCAGGGGTCGAATCGCATCCTGGTCGAGCTGCCGGGGATCCAGAACCCTCAGCGCGCCATCGACCTCATCGGCAAGACGGCCCTGCTCGAGTTCGTCGACACCGCGACCGTCTCGCTGCCGCAGGGCACGGAGTGGCAGGGGACGGACACCGCCGTGCTCCCCGATCGGACGACCCAGCACGTACCGAAGAAGGTGATCCTCACCGGCGCGGATCTGAGCGACGCACAGGTCCAGTTCGATCAGTACGGCCGCGCGGAGGTCGGGTTTACGTTCAAGAGCACCGCGGCCAAGACGTTCGAGAACTACACGACGAAGAACGTCGGCAGGTATCTCACGATCGTGCTCGACAACCGCGTCATCAGCTCCCCCGTGATCCAGTCGCCGATCCCGGGCGGCAAAGGCGTGATCCAGGGCGGGTTCACGCTCGAATCGGCGCGGGACCTCGCGGTTCTGCTCCGCGGCGGCGCGCTGCCGCTGCCCGTGCACGTCGTCGAGAACCGCACCGTGGGGCCGCTGCTGGGCCGTGACTCGATCGACCGCAGCCTGCACGCCGGGTACGTGGCGATCGTCATGGTGGCGCTGTTCATGGTTCTGTACTACCGTCTGTCCGGGTTCCTGGCGGACCTCGCCCTCGGCGTGTACACGCTGATTCTCTTCGCGCTCCTCACACTGCTCGGCGCGACCATCACGCTGCCGGGCATCGCGGGCTTCATTCTCTCGCTCGGCGTCGCGGTGGACGCGAACGTCATCATCTTCGAGAAGGTGAAGGAAGAGCTGCGCGGGCACAAGACGCTGCGCGCCGCGGTCGCGACCGGCTGGAGCCGGGCGGTGGTCACGATCTTCGACTCGAACACGACGACGCTGATCGGGGCGGCGGTCCTCCTGTGGCTCGGGACGGGCCCGGTGCGGGGATTCGCCGTGACGCTCATCCTCGGCATTCTGACGAGCATCTTCACCGCGATCGTCGTGACCCGGGTGTTCGTCGACGTGGTGCTCGAGACGAGCCTCGCGCGCTACATTCAAGCGCTGGCCTGGACCGGGCGGCCCCGGGACGTCCCCGCGGCCGCTCCCGTCGGCGGGCCGGCGGGCGGCGGGGAAGCGTAGCGCCGCGTATGGCGGACGCCGCAAGCATGACGGTGCGACCGGTCCGGGCCTTCGACATCATCGGACGGCGGCGGTGGTGGTACGCTCTGTCGCTCGCCGTGATCGTGCCGGGGCTGATCGCCCTCTACGTCCACCACGTCCACGACGGGCACGCCCTCAACTGGGGCGTCGACTTCACCGGGGGCAACGCCCTCGAGCTGCGGATCACCCAGCCGTTTACCGTGGGCGACGTCCGCGGCCTCCTCGGCCGGTTCGGGCTCGGCGACGCGGTGATTCAGAAGTCCGGCGATACGGAAGTCTTCATCCGCACGCGGCCGCTCTCGCAGGCGCAGATGAACGCGATCATCGACGCGGCCCGAGGCCAGTGGTCCTCGACCACCATGCTGCGCGAGGACACGGTCGGACCGGAGATCGGCGCGGAGCTGCGCAACGTCGCGATCCTCGGCGTCGCGATCGGCCTGGTGCTGCAGGTGATCTTCATCTCGATCCGCTTCCGCTCCGTGCGGTTCGCGATCGCCGCGGACATCGCGCTGCTCCACGATCTCCTGGTCGTCATCGGGGCGTTCGCGCTCACGCAGCGCGAGGTCAACTCGTCCTTCCTGGCGGTGCTGCTCACCGTCGCGGGGTACTCGATCAACGACACGATCGTCATCTTCGACCGGATCCGGGAGAACCTCGGCTTCCGGACGCGGGAGCCGTTCGAGCACCTCGTGAACCGCAGCGTGCTGGAGGCGCTCGTCCGGTCGATCAACACCGCCATGACGGCCGTGCTCGCGATCGGCGCGGTATATGTCTTCGGCGGTGAGACGATCCGCGACGTCGCCTTCGGCCTCGTCGTGAGCATCGTCACCGGCGGGTACTCGTCGATCTTCAACGCCAGCTGCATCCTCGTCGACTGGCACAACTGGGCGGACCGGCGCGCGGCGCCCGCGGGGGCGGCGGCGAAACGGATCGAGGCGCCGCGGGACGTGCGCGTCGCGGCGGACGGCGCGGGCCG
>DASYZR010000115.1 GCA_035945995.1 bacterium | reverse complement strand
CTCACGGAGTTCATGCGTTCGCTGAACTGACCCCCGCCAGATCCCATGAAGTGCGGCGAGTAGAGCCAGAAGCCACGAAGGGTCACATTCCGGAAGACGAGGTCAATGCCGTCCTGCGGAATCTGCTCGGCCAGCTCCGCCTCGAGCCTATCCGCGGCGATATCGGCCGGCCTTACTATACGGCTCGGTCTTCGCTCAACACCCTGGCCCTACTCGACCCGCTGCCTGAAGGCGAGGTACGGGAAGACGGTTCGAATTCTTTGCGATGGTGGAGACGAGCGGATTCGAACCGCCGACCTCCTGAGTGCGATTCAGGCGCTCTCCCAACTGAGCTACGTCCCCACGCTGCGCGCGGGTCACGCGCGGCCGCGCCGTCGCACCATAGACGCGCCGCGTGTTCGCGTGATCCGCCGCGAGAAGCCGACCTGAATTATATCGGACGCCCGCGATGCCCGCAACCGGGTTACGCGGGGGCCAGCGCGTGGCGGAGCGCCGCGTCGAGGTCCGGAAGGCGGAAGACATACCCAGCGCCGGCGAGGCGCGCCGGCTCCACGCGCTCGCTGGTGAGCAGCGCCTCATCCGCCATCTCCCCGAAGAGCGCCCGAAGCGCCGCCGCGGGCACCGGGATCAGGGCCGGACGTCCCAGCGCGCGCCCCAATGCCGACGTGAATTCGCGGTTGGTCACGGGCTTGGGAGCCACGACGTTGATCGGTCCGTCGAGATCGCTGCGGTCGACGGCGAACAGGATGGCGCCGACCACGTCGTCGAGCGCGATCCACGGTAGATACTGACGGCCGTGACCCAGCGGCCCGCCGGCCCCCAGCCGGAAGACCGGCGCCATCTTGGCAAGCACGCCCCCCTGGCCGGCCAGGACGATGCCGAAGCGCGGATGCGCGAGGCGGATTCCGGCCGCGCGCACGGGCGACGCGGCGGCCTCCCATTCCCGGCAGAGCTCCGCGAGAAATCCGGTGCCGGGCCCCGACGCCTCCGTCAGCACCTCGTCCCCGCGGTCCCCATAGTAGCCGACCGCCGACGCGCCGATCATGACGCGCGGCCGCGCGTGAAGACCGGCCAGCGCGTCGGCCAGCACCCGCGTGCCGAGCAGCCGGCTCTCCCGGATCTTCTTCTTCTGCTCGGCGGTCCAGCGCGACACCAGGCTCTCGCCCGCCAAGTGGATCACGGCGTCGACGCCTTCGAGCCCGCCGGCATCGATGTGCCCGCCCGCGGGGTCCCAGGCCACGTCGCCCGCCCCGCCGGACGCGTCCCGAACAAGACGAACGACGCGGTCTCCGCGGGCCTGCAACGCAACGGCGAGGGCCGATCCGATCAAGCCGTGGGAACCTGTGATGGCGATTCGCATGGTCGGTGGCGGTGCGGCTCTTCTGCGGAGGGACGTCACCGATCCTGCACGAACGACCTCAGGACGGCAGAGAGCGCGTCACCGGGGGACCTCATGGTCAAAGGGACAGTGGTATCGCTGCATGTCGCACCGCGCGCCGCGGAGTCGATGAAGCCGGTGGCCGCCGTGCGCGCGGTTCCCGGCAAAGGGCTGGACCAGGACCGGTATTACGCGCACAAGGGGACCTACTCCACGACGCACGGTCCAGACCGCGAAGTGACGCTGATCGAAGAGGAGGCGATCGAGGCGCTGCGACGGGACTATGAGATCGATTTCGACGCCGGCGACAGCCGGCGCAACATCGTGACGCGCGGCGTGGCGCTCAACCACCTCGTCGGCCGCGAGTTCCGTGTGGGCGAGGTCACGCTGCTGGGCATTCGGCTCTGCGAGCCGTGTCATCACCTCGAGGAGGTGACGGGCCGGCCGGTCCGCCAAGGCTTGGTCCACCGCGGCGGCCTGCGGGCCCAGATCATCGAGGCGGGAACGATTCACATCGGAGACGGGATCAAGCCGATCGAGCCGAGTTAGCCGGCGCCCGCGGCCGCGGGGACGCCGGCGCGCGGGCAGGGACACGGTCTATCAGCGTCAGCGACTTGTGATCATTATGACTGCCATCGTTGCTGCCGCCATTACCCTGCCCGCCGCCGGACTCGCCCGACCTCCATGACGCCACCGCCTCACCCGCCCCGCCGCCGCGGCCGCGCAGCCGGGTGCAGAGACGCTCGAGGATCAACTCGTCAGTCGGCGGCTCCGGCGACGGCATCGGGTGACGATGCCTCCTTCCAGAGTGAACGCAGGGCGGTCAGCGCGCGCAGTTGCAGGCTGCGCACCGCCTCGTCCGTCCGGTTCATAATCTCGCCGACTTCGCGGGACCGAAGACCCGCCACGACGCGCAGCAACAAGACCTGACGGTGCTCGGGCGAGAGCGCATTGACGCATTCCCACAGCATCGCGCTCTCGATGCGGCCGATCGCGAGTTCCTCGGGATCCTGCTCCTCAACCAGGGCCTCCGGCGCCGCGCGCTCTGCGACGCGCCGCCGCCGCCAGTAACGGGATACCAGATGGTCCGCCACGCCGACGAGCCAGCTGCCGATGCAGCGCGGCTGCATGCCCCGTCGAAACGACGCCAGCGCGATGACGAATACGTCCGCGGCCAGTTCTTCTGCCGTGTGCGCATCGCGGAGCCGCCCGACCAAGAAGCGGAACACGCGGGGATAGTGAACGTCGTATACGTCGCCGAACGCCTGCGGGTCACGGCTCGGCTGTTCCGCGTAGCCTTGCTGACTGTGTGGCGGCACCGCGTCCTCCACCCCGCCGTCGCGTCACCGGCGGCGCCCGCCGCGCGGTTCGAACCGCGCCGGTTGTAGACCGTTATGCACACAAGCGGCCGCGAGTAGCACGATCGTGGAGGGAAGCGTCGCATGAGATCCGGCCGAATTCCGCTCGCAAATGTGACAGAATCCTCTTAGGATCGTGAGCTGCCTCCGAGATACACCGGCGTGTGTTGTGCGACCGGCGGGTGTCCCCGCGCGTGGGGCGAACCCTCTCCGGGAGGCGGCGGCGGACTCCTGCGGGGCCGCCGCGGCGGCCCGAATCGGAGGGTGAGTCGATGAGCAAAGATTTGTACCAGGACCTCGCGCAGCCCGCCCTGAGCGCGTACCTCGAAAGCCTGATTCCCGCGCGGCCGCCGGTGCTGCAGGAGATGGAGGCGCACGCCGAGCAGCGCCGGTTCCCGATCGTCGGACCCGTTGTCGGCCGGCTCTTTTACCTGCTGACGCGGCTCGCCGGCGCGCGGCGCGTCTTCGAACTCGGCTCCGGCTTCGGATACTCGACGGCGTGGTTTGCGATGGCCGTCCGCGACAACGGCGGCGGCGACGTGCACCACGCCGTCTGGGACGAATCCTTGTCGCAGCAGGCGCGCGGGTATCTGGCCCGGCTTGGGCTCACCGACGTCGTGCGCTTCCACGTCGGCGAGGCGGTCGAGATCCTGGGCCGGACGGCCGGTGAGTTCGACGTGATCTTCAACGACATCGACAAGGAGGGCTATCCGGCGTCGCTCCCGGTGATGAAGGCGCACCTCCGCCGCGGCGGCATCCTGCTCGTCGACAACATGATCTGGCGGGGCCGCGTATTGGACCCAGCCGCGACCGATCCCGCGACCCAGGGCGTGCGCGAACTCACGCGCCTGCTCGTGGCGGATTCGGAGTTGACGGGCCTCGTCGTTCCCCTGCGGGACGGCATCTTCGTCGGCCGCATGACCGGATAAGGCGCCGCCCGGCCGCATGCGCAGCCGCCGATTCTGGGCGTACATCCGGCGCCACCGGCGCGCCTACGCCGTCGGCTACGCCGGCGGGTTGGTCTCGATCGCCATGGCGCAGCTGTCGCCGTGGGTGCTCAAGTTCGCCGTCGACGGAATCCGCCGGCACATGGCGGCCGGCCCGCTGGCCGGCTACGCGGCCGCGCTCGTCGCGCTCGCGGCCGGCGAAGCCGTCGCGAGCTACGTGATGCGGTGGTCGATTCTGGCGGCCGCGTACCGGGTGGAAACGGAGCTCCGGCGGGAGTATTTCGCGCACCTGCAGCGCATGCCGCTGGCCTTCTTCGAGCGGATCCCGACCGGAGATCTCATGGCGCGGGCCGTGAACGACCTCCGGGCGGTGCAGCGCGTCGCCGGCGTGGGCCTCATGCGCTCCGTGCACACCACGGTGATGCTGGCGGCCTCCGTGGCGTTCATGCTGACGATCAGCGTGCGGCTCACGCTGCTGATGCTGGCGATTCTCCCCTTCGCGACGCTCGTGTTCTTCCTGCTCGGCCGCGAGGTGCACCGGCGTTTCGACGCGGTGCAGGCGCAGTTCAGCGCGCTCTCGGCGCGCGTGCAGGAGATGATGAGCGGGATTCGCGTCGTCAAGGCGTTCGCGCGGGAACCGGACCAGCTGGCCCGGTTCCAGGCGGCGTCGAACGACGTCGTCCGCGCGAACCTGAGTCTGGCCCGGGCCCAGGGCGCCCTGTGGCCCTCGATCGGGCTCATCCTCGGCGTCGCCTCGGTCGTCCTGCTGTGGCAGGGTGGCGGCGCCGTGATCCGCGGAACCCTGACGCTCGGGCAGATGGTGCAGTTTTCGTACTATCTGGCCCGGCTGAGCTTCCCGATGATCGCGCTCGGTTGGGTCACGAATCTCTGGCAGCAGGGCCGCGCGTCGATGGCCCGGCTCGATGCCATTTTCGCGGAGGCACCGGGCATCGACGATCCGGCCTCCCCGCTCGTGATCGGGGACATCCGGGGGGAGATCACGTTCCGCCGCACAAGCGTCGTGCGCGAGGGAACGGCGGCCCTTCGCGACGTCGACCTCGTCATTCCCGCCGGCCGAACCGTCGCGATCGTGGGACCGACGGGGGCCGGCAAGACGACACTCGTGTCGCTCATCCCGCGGATTCTCGACCCCACCGAGGGCCAGGTGCTGCTGGACGGCCACGACGTGCGCCACCTGCCGCTCGCGGCCCTGCGCGCCGCCGTGGCCGTCGTGCCGCAGGAACCGTTCCTGTTCTCGGACACCCTCTACGAGAACATCGCCTTTGGGGCCGCCGCTGCGGCGGACCGGACGCAGGTCCTCCACGCCGGCGTGGTGTCGCAGATCGCCGTCGACGCCGCGGACTTTCCGCTGGGCTACGAGACGATGGTCGGCGAACGGGGCGTCACGCTGTCCGGCGGACAGCGCCAGCGGGCGACGCTGGCCCGGGCCGTGGTGCGCGACCCGCGCGTCCTCATTCTCGACGACGCGCTGAGCAGCGTCGACACCCAGACCGAGCAGGCCATCCTGCGGCACCTGCGAGAGGTCATGACGACACGCACGAGCATCGTCATCGCGCACCGCATCTCGACGATCCGGGGCGCGGACCGGATCGTCGTCCTCGACGCCGGCCGGGTGGTCGACCAGGGGACGCACCAAGAGTTGGTCGCACGAGGCGGCCTGTACGCCGATCTCTATGAGCGCGAGTTGCTCCGCGAGGCCCTGGAAGCGGCCGACCCCGACGAGACCGGGCCCGGTGACGCGGCGGCGAAGGCGGCGGGTACTACGACGGCGCCTCGTGCGGACGGCTCCCGGGGCCCCGACGCATGAGCGCGGTCTTCGACGAAGATCCGATCCTCGGGCGGGCCTACGACGCGCGGCTGGTGCGGCGGTTGCTCGGATACGTCCGCCCGTATGCGGCGACGGTCGGGCTCGCGATCGCGCTCCTGCTCCTCGCCTCGCTCGCGGACCTCGCCGGTCCGTCCTTGTACCGGGTGGGCATCGACCGGTACATCGCGCCGCCGTCCGGCGGGGGCCGGACGGGCGCGGACATGCGCGGGCTCGGGGGCCTGGCCGCCGTGTACCTCGCCGTGCTGACCGCCGGCTTCGGCGCCCGCTGGGCGCAGAGCTACCTGATGCAGGCGGTCGGCCAGCGCGTGATGGCCGATCTGCGCGCACAAATGGTGACGCATCTCCAAGGCCTGTCGATGAGCTTCTTTTCGCGGACGCCGGTCGGGCGCCTCGTCACGCGGGTGACCAACGATGTCGACGCGCTCAACGAGCTCATCACGTCGGGCGCCGTCGCGATTTTCGGGGACATCTTCACGATGATCGGCATCCTGGCCGTCATGCTGTGGATGGACTGGCGGCTCGCCCTCGCGGTGTTTGCCGTGCTGCCGATCGTCTACGTGACGACGGAGCGCTTCCGCCTGCGGTCGCGGGAAGCGTACCGCGCCGTGCGCACGCGCCTCGCCCGCATCAACGCCTACCTGAACGAGCAGATCACCGGGATGACCGTGACGCAGCTGTTTACCCAGGAGCCACGGCGGCTGCGGGCGTTCGACGACCTCAACGCGGCCCACCTGGAGGCCAGCCTGACGGCGACCCGCAATTTCTCCCAATTCTATCCGGCGATTCAGTTTCTCGGCGCGCTCGGCGTCGCGCTCCTGCTCTGGTACGGCGGCGGGCAGATCGCCCGAGGAGTCGCCACCCTCGGCGTCCTCGTCGCCGCGATCCAATACGCCGAGCGCTTTTTCGACCCGCTGCGGGATCTCGCGGACAAGTTCAACATCTTCCAGGCCGCCATGGCGTCGTCGGAGCGCATTTTCCGGGTCCTGGACGAACCGGTGACCATCGAAGACGCGGCGGAACCCGCGCCGCTTGCGCCCGTCCGGGGCGCGATTGAGTTCCGCGACGTGTGGTTCGCCTACGGGGAGAACGGGGCCGCGCCTGCCCCGCCTGCCCCGCGACAGGCGGGGCGGGAGACTCCACGAGAGGCCCCGCGGAAGACGGCGTGGGCGCTCCGCGGCGTCTCGTTCGCGATCCGGCCCGGTGAACGCGTCGCGCTCGTCGGCCACACCGGCGCAGGGAAAACGTCCGTCATCAACCTTCTCGGGCGGTTCTATGATCCCCAGCGGGGACAGGTGCTCGTGGACGGCATGGACGTGCGCCGGCTCCGCCAGCGGGATCTGCGGCGGCACGTCGGGCTCGTGCTGCAGGACGTGTTTTTGTTCTCCGGGACGATCGCGGACAACATCCGCCTCGGCGACCCGGCCATCTCGGACGCTGACGTCCAGCGCGCCGCCGAGCAGACCGGGGCGGCCCGGTTCATCGAAGCGCTGCCGCGCGGGTACGCCACCGAACTCCATGAGCGTGGCGCCGGGTTGTCGTCGGGCCAGAAGCAGCTGATCGCGTTTGCGCGCGCGCTCGCCGCCCAGCCGGAAATTCTGCTGATCCTCGATGAGGCGACGAGCAGTGTGGATGCCGAGACCGAGGCGCTGATCCAACGGGCGATGACGGCGGCGCTCCGCGGCCGGACCGCGATCGTGATTGCGCACCGGCTCTCCACGGTCCGCTACGTCGACCGGATCCTCGTGCTGCACAAGGGCCGTATCGTCGAAGAAGGAACGCACGATGCGCTGCTGGCGCGCGGCGGCATCTACGCGACCTTGTACCGCCTGCAGTTCGCCGACTTGGACTGACGGGCGGCCCCGGAGCAGCCCGCCCCGGAACTACACGCGGCCGCGCCGACGTTATACCTGATGTAGTACCGGTAGCGGCGGCGCACCCCCCTGCGCCGGCGCGTACCGCACGCGGCCCCCCGGCATCCGCCGGGGGGCCGCACGTATGACGGACCGTCCCGACCAAGGGGGCCGCTAGCCTGCGCGTACCGGCGTCCGATCGGTGCGGTCGGCCCGGCGCATCCCGAGCCGCGCGACGAGATACTCCGCCAGCACGACGTAAGGATCGAAGCCGATAATCGCGGGCGCGTTCGACACGAAGTTCGACAGGGCGTTGATGTCGTAGTAATAGACGCGGCCGTCCCGATCGTTCACAAGATACTCGATCCCCACCAAGTCGAGCCGCGCCTCGCGCGCGATCGCCAGCGCGTCGCCGCAGACCGCCTCCGGCGGCGTCGCGCGCTCGACCCGCAGCGCCACCTTCGGCAGGTCGACCGGGCAGAGGTCCGCGCTCACAGCACCGGCGGCCGGGACGGCATCCGCGGCCGCGGGCGCGGCCCGCGGGTCGGCGTCGGCGCCATCGGTCTGGCAGATGTCCGCGGGGCAGAGGTTGAAGCCGCCGGGCTTCGGAAACACCTTGATCGCGTAGAGCACCCGCCCGTCGAGCACTTCCACGCGCACGATATGGCCGTCCCGCGCGGGTAGAAACTCCTGCACGAGTGCCGTGTGGTCGATGCCCAAGTCGAGCGTGCCGGCCGCGGCCGCCGCCTCGAGCTCGTCGGGCCGGTCGAAGCGCCGGATCCCGGCGCCGCTCCCGCCGATGTTCGGCTTCACCGCCACGGGAAACCTGAGGCCGCCCGCGGCCGCGGCCGCCTGACTCGCGTGGTTGATCACACGGGTGCGCGGCGCCCGCAGGCCCAACCGGCGAAGCAGCAGCAACTGCGACGCTTTGGAGGTTTCGAGCGCGAACGCGTCCGCGCCGTTGATCGTGTCCACGCCGGACGCCTCGAGATAGCGGAGAAACTCGCGCGCGTACACGATGGCCTGGCCGTGCCCCCGCAGGTAGGCCGACGGGCTCATCCGGTTGAGCACCAGCGTCCACGGCGGCAACTCCGCATCGACATCGAAGCGGTGCGCGCTCGCATCGAGGCGGTCGTACGGGACGCCGCGCGCGTCGAGCCCGGCGAAGAGCGGCGCAAACCACTCCGGATGCTCATACACAATCCCCAGGCGGGGACTCCACGTCTCCATGAGACACCCCCAGGATCGCCTCTACGAGGCGCCCAAATGTTCGATTGGCCGTGCTACGAGATGTGCAGAAACGCCGGGAAGCGGAGGCGTGCTACCTCCGCGGAGGACAGATGCACTCGCGAGGCCGTTGCGCGGATGATCCGGCGAAGCGGTTCATGCGCCCATGGTATCAATCGGCCCCGCCGCGCGCAAATGTCTGAACGAGCTCACGGCGGGGCGGTCCGGCGACGCGCTGAGCGGGGCCACAGAACTCGTAGGCATGACGGGGAGAGCCCCAAACGGGCGTGAATACGGCAGTATGTGACCGGTCCGGCCTCTCCCGTTCTTCCCTGGAGGTCAGCCATGGGCAAGCAGGCACGCTCGGCGCATCCCGCTCCTCCGATCGACGCATTGCGCTCGGCGCTGAAGAGCCAGTATCACGCCACCCTGGCGATGCTGCGGGCGGCCATCAGACGATGTCCCGATGACCTGTGGATCGGCAGGGACGGGCACGCCAATCCAATCTGGCGGATCGCGTACCACACGCTCTATTACACGCATCTGTATCTCCAGCCGAGCAACTGGACTTTTCGGCCATGGGAACACCACCAGCGAGGGATACAGCGCATGGACGCGCCCCTCCGGACCCGCCGACCGTATACCAAAGCCGAGGTGATGGCCTACTGGAGGATCTGCGACTCAACGGTCGACGACGCCGTCGATGCGCTCGATCTCAACGATCCACACAGCGGGTTTAGCTGGTATAAGGTTCCCAAGATGGAGCACCAGATCATCAACATTCGCCACATTCAGTATCACCAGGCGCAACTCGCCGACCGTCTCCGGGCAGCGACCGGCGCCGGCGTCGGGTGGGCGGATGCGCGCCGGAGCGCGGGGGCGCGCTCGCGCGGCGCGCGTGGTCTCCGTATTTCGCGCGGGACTTGAGTGACCCGCTTAGGCCGGCGCGGGCCGCGCGCCCACCGTCCGGGCGAGGTCGTCGAGAAACGCCCGCGCCGCGTCAAGCGTCAGCGTGCGGTAGGGCGGGTCCAAGATGAGCGTGCGGGCGCCCGCCGCCGCGTACCGGTCGCACAGCTCGCGCGTGACGGGCGTGCCCCGACCGACGCGCGCCGTCAGCCAGAGGTCCGCCGGCGCCCGCTGGTGCCGCGCGGCGTACGCCAGCAGTTTCTCGGCGCGTTCACGATATGCGTCGGGGGCGAGTCCGAGCGGCTGCCAGCCGTCGCACACCGCGGCGACGCGGCGGAGCGCCGCGTCGCCCTCGCCGCCGGCCAGCACCGGCAGGCGGCTCCCCTGCGGCGGTTTCGGCGCCATCGCAAACGCCGGCAGGTCGTAGAACTCGCCGCGGTACCGGACCGGATCAGGCCCCCAGCAGGCCCGCAGCAGGCGCACCGCGTCTACGAGCCGGCGCCCGCGGTCGTGGAACGCCTGGCCGAGCAGCACGAACTCCTCCTCGAACCAGCCGGCGCCGACCGCAAGCACCGCGCGCCCCCCGGAGAGGACGTCCAGCGTGGCCACCGCCTTGGCCACCGGCAGCGGGTGCCGCATCGGCAGCACGAGCACCGAGGTCCCGAGCCGGACGGAGCGCGTCAGCGCGGCGACCCAGGCCAGGACCGTCAGCGCGTCGAGGTAGGGGATCGCCGGGTCCCACGGAAGGCTGCCGTCCGCACTGTACGGGTATTTGCTGCCGGAGCGAAGCGGCATCGCGATGTGGTCGGTCACCCACAGCGAACCGAAGCCGAGCGCCTCCGCCTGCCGGGCGATTGTTGCGACAGCATCCGGCGTGGCGAGCGGGCCCTGGGTGGGCAGAGTAACGCCGACGTCCACAGCATCCCCCCCCTTGTCGTGAGGAAGGTCAAACGACGACTGACCCGGCGCTACCACCCGAGCGCGTAGTTGCGCTCGCCCCGCGAACTCGCCCCGCCCTCCATGAGCCCGCGCGCCGGATCATACACGATCGCGGTGGTGTAGTTGAGGCTCCAGTCGCCGGCCATGGTGACCTGATGGCCGCGCTCGCGCAGCCCATCCACGACGGCCGCGGGCATTCGGCCTTCCACGAGCATCTCCCCCGGCCGCGCTTTGCGCGGGTAAAATGACCCCCGGAAGTGCACGCTGTGAAACGCCGGGGCATCGATCGCATCCTGGACGTCCATGCCGAACACCGTCATATTCAGGAAGACCTGCAGCGTCCACTGGTCCTGTTGATCGCCGCCCGGCGTCCCAAACACCATGTGGGGCCGTCCGTGCTTCATCACGAGGGTCGGCGACAACGTGGTCCGGGGACGCTTGCGCGGGGCGAGCGCGCCGGGGTGCCGCGGATCGTGCAGCCAAAACATCTGGCACCGCGTTCCGAGACTGAACCCGAGGCCCGGGATCACGGGTGAGCTGCGGAACCAGCCGCCGCTCGGCGTCGCCGAGAACATGTTGCCGTCCGCATCGGCGGCGCGCGTCCCGGTCGTCCCGCCCTCCCACCCGCGCGCCTCGACGGCGGCCGCCTCCGCCGGGGTCGCCGTCCCCTCAAAGGGGTGCGGGTCGCCCGGCCGCAGATCGAGCGACGCGCGCCGCGGATCGATCAGGCCGCGCCGCGACGCGGCGTAGTCCGCCGACAGCAGCCCGCGCATCGGCACGGTCACGAACTCCGGATCGCCGTAATAGCGTTCGCGGTCCGCGAACGCGAGTTTGGAGGCTTCGGTGACCGCGTGCACGTAGTCGGCCGAGTTGTGGCCGAGTGAGGCGAGATCGAACCCGTCGAGCAGCATCAGCTGTTGGAGAAATACAGGGCCCTGTGACCACGGCCCGCACTTGTAGACGTCGTAGCCGCGGAACCTGACGCTCACCGGCGCCTCGATCCGCGTGTCAAAGGAGGCGAAGTCCTCCTCGGTCAGCAACCCCGCCGACACCGTGCCCGTGGCATCGCGAATCTGCGTCTCCCGCTGGTATGCGACGATCTCCCGCGCGATGGGACCGCGGTAAAAACAGTCCCGCGCGGCGCGCAGCGCCTCGTGCCGGCCCCGGGCCCGGGCCCCGTGCTCTGCGTCGATCAGCCGCTCGAGGGTTCGGGCGAGATCGGGATTGCGCCAGGTATCTCCCAGATCCGGGATCCGCCCTCCCGGCAGGAACAGCGCCGCCGAGGTCGGCCACTCCGCGCGGAACCGCGTCTCGTGCTGCGCGATTGACCGGCGCATCCCCTCGTACATCGGAAACCCGTTCGCGGCCAGTTCGACCGCGGGGCCGAGGACCTGCTCGAGCGTAAGCCGTCCGTACCGGTCGAGCACGGCGATGAGGGCGTCGGGCACGGCGCAGACGCCCGCCGGCAGGAATCCGTCGCCGGGAATCAGCGTGAGGCCGCGGTCGCGGAACCACTCGATCGTCGCCGCCCGCGGCGCCCGTGTGTTGCCGTTGACGGCCGCGACCCGCCCGTCGCGGGCGGCGTGGATCAAGATCGGCACTTCGCCGCCGAAGCCGTAACTCTGGTATTCCAGCACGGATTGGGCGACGACCATCGCCACGCCGGCGTCGAACGCGTTGCCGCCGAGCGAGTACATCCTGAGGCCGGCGACACAGGCCAGATAGTGGCCGCAGGCGACCATGAACGAACGGCCCCGGATGACGGGCCGTGTCGAGGCGAGGCTGAACGCCCAGTCACTGTAGGCCGGGTCGGTGCCCCGGGCGGCCGACTCGTCCGGGTTCAAGGCGCCGCTAGGCCCGAATCGCCGCGAACGCCACGTCGCAGGCCTCGAGCGTGCGGTCGACGTCGGCATCCGTGTGGGCCAGCGAGAGATAGAATTTCTCGTTGGGATTGACGAGGATGCCGCGCTTCAGCATTTCGATGGACCAGCGCAGATTGAGCGCCGTATCCGCGGTGAGCAAATCGGCCCAGGTCCGGAGCGGCCGCCGGTCGGTGAAGCGCACGCCGAAGACGGCGTCCTCGCCCGGCGTCTGGACCGGAAACCCGTGGCGCCGGCCGATCACCTCGATGTCCCGGCGGAGCCGGCCGCCAATGTGGTGGAAATGGTCGAGGGCGCCGGGGCGGCCCAGCACGTCGAGGGCGACGAGACCCGCCGTCGCGCTGACCGGGTTGCCGTTGAGCGTGCCGCTCGCCCACACCAGGCGCGAGCGTTCTGTGCGTCGCGCGTCGAAGTGCGCCATCACGTCGCTGCGGCCGGCGATCGCCGCCATCGGGAATCCGCCGGACATCGCCTTGCCGTACGTCGCAAGATCCGGCACCACGCCGTACTTCTCTTGCGCGCCGCCCCAGGCGATGCGGAAGCCGGTCACGACCTCGTCGAACACCAGCAGAATCCCGCGCCGGCGCGTGACGTCCCGCAGCGCCGCGAGGAAGCCCGGAACCGGCACGAGGACGCGCTGCAGGGGCTCCACGATCACGGCCGCGAGATCCGCGGCGTGGCGTTCGATGATCGCGACCGCCCGTTCCGCGTCGTTGAACGGCGCAACGAGGACCTGGCCGCGCAGCGCCTCGGGAATGCCGAGCGAGTCGGGCTCCGCGTCCGGGTACGAACTCGGCCGCGACGGCACCGTGCCCCACAGGGCGTAGTCGTTCATCCCATGCCAGCCGCCCTCGAACTTGAGCACCTTGGACCGGCCGGTCGCGGCGCGCGCGACCCGGAGCGCGAAAAACGTCGCCTCCGTTCCGGAGCCTACGAAATGCACCTGATCGGCGCACGGGATCGCCTCCACCAGCCGCTCGGCGAGACGGATCACCGGCTCGTTGAGGAAGTAATACGTGGAGCCCTTGGCCACCTGGCGCTGCACGGCCTCGACGATCTCCGGGTGCGCGTGGCCGAGGAGCGCCGGCCCCGAGCCGAGGTGGTAGTCGATGAAATCCCGGCCGCCCACGTCGGTGACGTGGCTACCGTGGCCCTCGGCGATCACGAGGTTGACCTCGGGCGGCAGCACGAACAGTCCGAGACCGCCGCCGGCGAGATACCGGCCGGCGCGTTCCAACAGGTCCCCCTGCCGGCTCGTGCTGGACGTCCCTGTCGTCGGTGTCATCGTATCCTCCGCATCCCGTCCGACATCTCCCAGACCGGCGGCGTCCGGCGGCGCACACCACCCACGTTGATCGCGCGGGGCGCCGTCACGGAGAACTCACGAAGAACGCCGAGGCAGCCATGATGAGATACGCCGCCAGCAACTGCGCCCCCTCCAGCCAGTTGCTCCGGCCGTCGTGCGAAATGAAGGTCACGATCAACACGGCCAGCCCGACCGCCGCGACCTCGAACGTCGTGAAGATGAAGTTCATGGGGTGGCCCGCCGCGAGCGAGATCAACACGATCGCCGGGGCGACGAAGAGCGCGACCTGCGTCGACGAGCCGATCGCGATCTCGAGCGTGACGTCGAGCTGATCGCGCAGCGCAAAGCCGACCGCGGCGCTGTGCTCGACGACGTTCCCGAAGAGCGGGACCAGCACGAGGCCGACGAAGAACTTGGAGAGGCCCAGCGCCCCGATCGCCGGCGCGAGCGTCGTGACCAGCAGCTGCGATTCCACGGCCACGACCACCGAGGCGCCGGCCAGCACGCCGATCGCCCACCCGAGCCCGCCGTCGGGGCGTTCCCCCGGCGACGGCGTCCGGAACAGGTGCTCGTGCGTGTGGTGCGTGAACACCAGGGCCGCGCCGTACAGAACGATCAGCACCGCGGCGACGGCCACGCTCACCGTCTCGCTTTGCCCGGCATTCGGCCGGCCGCCGGTGAAGAAAAAGAGCGCCGGCATGAGCAGGCCGATCACGGCGAGGGTCAACGACGTCGCGTGCACCCCCGCCGCCGCGGCGCTGTACCGCTGCGTGCGGTGGCGCATCCCTCCGACCAGCAGCGCGAAGCCCAGTACGAGCAGCAGATTGCCGAGAATCGAGCCCGTCAGCGCGGTCTTGACGACCGTGATCTCGCCGTGCAGCACGAGCACGATCGCGAGGATGAACTCCGTGACGTTCGCGAACGTGGCGTTGAGCACGCCGCCCACGCGCGGACCGGCGTGGAGGCCGATCTGCTGAGTCGAGATCCCGATCAACTCGGCCAGCGGCAACAGCGCGCCGCCCGAGAGCAGGAAGGTCAGGAGCGGCCACCGGCCGAGCACGGCGGCGGCCGCCGACAGGGGGACCAGGAGCAGCAGCCACCAGAAGGTCAGCTGCCGGAGCGGGGCGGGCAGGCGGCGGCGCACGCTGGGCACGTTTCGCGGTCTTGCCCGGATCGCCTGCCCCGGGGCGCGGCGGCCCGGGCAGGATGGCGGCCGCCGGAGCCGCGAAGAGTGTGTCGCGCGACGTCCTACCCCGGAGGATCCGCATGGCCGATGACAGCGTCGTGACCACGGTCCGCAGCGCGTCGATCGGGCGGCCCGGCCGCTCGCTCAGCAGCGCGAGGGCGCATCACTTCGTGCTCGACTCGTCGACGAAGCCCGAGGCGCTGAGCAACACCGAATCGTTTCTCGCCGGCATCTCGTCCTGCGGGGTGACGCTCATCGAGAACTACGCCGCGGGCAACGGCGTGCCGCTGACCGGCCTCGTCGCGACGATCAGTGGAGTCCAGGATCGTGCCGACCCGGCGCAGTTCCGGCGGATCGAAGTGCGCTTCGAACTGCGGGGGGTCGGCCGGGCGGAGGCGGAGCGGCTGGTCGAGGTCTGGAGGAGCCGCTGACCGCTGTACCGCACGGTCGCGGTCGCGACCGAGGTCGTCGTGAACGTCACGCTGCAGGAGGACCGATGAGACCCGAGACGAGGCTCGTGCACGCCGGCCGCGACCCGGCGCGGCATCAGGGGACGGTGAATCCGCCGATCCATCGCGCGTCGACCATCGTCTTTCCGACGATGGACGCGTACGAGCGCCGCATGGAACGCAAGTATACCAGCTTCCACTACGGTATCGACGGCACCCCCATCACCCTCGCGCTGACGGAGGCGCTCGCCGAGTTGTCCGGCGGGGCCCGGTCGATCGTCACCTCGTCGGGTCTTGCGGCGATCACGCAGGCCCTCGCGGTATTTCTCCGCCAAGGGGATCACGTGCTGGTGCCGGACAGCGTCTACGGTCCGGCGCGTACGTTCTGTGCGTCGGTGTTGACCCGCTTCGGCGTCGAGGCCACGTTCTACGACCCGACGTTGGGCGCCGGCATCGCCGGGCTCATCCGGCCGAACACGCGCGTCGTCCACGCGGAGTCCCCGGGGTCGCTCACGTTCGAAGTGCAGGACCTCCCGGCGATCGCCGCCGCGGCCCACGAGCGCGGCGCGATCGTGTTCTTCGACAACACCTGGGCGACGCCGCTGTATTTTCGGGCGTTTGACCACGGCGCCGACGTTGAGATCCAGGCGGCGACCAAGTACCTCGCCGGCCACTCCGATCTCATGATGGGCGTGGTCACGGCCCGAACCGACGCGCTGTTTCGGCGCCTCAAGGACGGGGTCGGCGAGTTCGGCGACTGCGTGGCGCCGGACCTGTGCTACGAGACGCTCCGCGGGCTGCGCACGCTCGCCGTGCGTCTGCGCCGGCACGAGGAATCGGCGCTCGACCTGGCCCGCTGGTTCGCCCGCCGCCCCGAGGTCATCCGCGTGCTGCATCCGGCGCTGCCCGAGGACCCCGGCCATGCGCTGTGGAAGCGTGACTTCACCGGGTCGTCGAGCCTCTTTGGGGTGGTGCTGCGAACCGAGTCGCGGGCGGCCGTCGCGGCCATGCTCGACGGCCTGCAGCTATTCCAGATCGGCGCGAGCTTCGGAGGCTTTGAAAGCCTCATCACCCCGCCGCAGCTCACAGGCGTCCGCACAGTGCGGCCGTGGGTGGAGCCCGGGACGCTCCTGCGCCTGCACGTGGGGTTGGAGGCCGTCGAGGACCTCATGGCGGATTTGGACGCCGGGCTGCGGCGGCTCGCGACGGCGGCCGGCGGCACCGGCTGAGGAGGGAACGAATATGGGACCGTTCTTTTTCTTGCTTGGGCTCTTCCTGCTCGGCGGCCTCTTCGGTCCCGTCCAGTATCACGGCGACACGTCGCCGCCTCCGCAGAACGACAACAGCCACGCCGGCGAGCAGCGCTAGCGAGTCGCGGCTGGGGCGCCGGCCGCGCGGCCGCAGGGAGAACAGCATCTCGCTCATGCTAGGCCACCGTCGGAGGGTAGCCTAGTCGATGACGCCCGCCCCGAGCCCTTTCCCGAAGGCGTCGGCGAACAGGGCGCACGTGAACGCCGCCGGCCCCAGGCCGAGAAGGATCTCCGCGAACGTAGGGCCCGGGTCGTCGATGTCAAGCAGGTTGCTGCCCACGTCCGCCATCAGCGTCATGTTCTCGTGTCCGGAGACGAGCGTGAACGTGTAAAGGTAGTCGTTGAAGACGACGGCCGCGCCAAACAGGGCCACGGCGGCCACGGCCGGCCACGAGAGCGGCAGGACCACGTTCCAGAGCACGCGGAGCACCCCGGCCCCTCGGCACGGGCATGGTCGAACAGATCGGCCGGCAGCCGGTGAAAGTACGTCCAGAGCACCCAGGTCCCGAACGGAATGACCAGCGTGGGATAGACTACGATCAGCGCCGTGATGCCGCCGAACAGATGGAGCCGCGACAGCATCACCGCGAGCGGGATGAAGAGCACTCCCTGGGGCAGCAGGTACGCCGCGAACAGCGCCAGGGCGATCGCGTCGGAGAAACGCCGGCGGTAGTAGGCGAGGAGAGTTCCGTTCTCGGTCCTCAACTCCTCTATCGGCGGAGCCTGGAAGTCATCGCCGGCCGAGAACTCCTCGGCGCCGGCACCGAAACGCGCCGCGTCCCGGCCTCTCAGGCAGACGGCGGAGGAAGTCCCCGGAGGAGCGCGGAAACACCCGTGGCTCGACATGAGCCACGAAGCCGCGGCCGCCCCGCTTAGCCGGCATCACTACACCGCGCGGTGGATCGCCGAAACCGCGGCGTTCGCAGGCCTGTACGTCCTCGCCGGCAAGACCGGCCTGCAGCTCGCCTACCTGCATCCCAGCGCGAGCCCCGTGTGGCCGCCGACCGGCATCGCGATCGCCGGGCTCTTGCTGCTCGGAACCCGCGCGTGGCCCGGGGTGTTCGTCGGCGCCTTCGTGACGAACGACACCACCCTCGGAACGATCTGGACCTCGCTCGGCATCGCCACGGGCAACACGTTGGAAGCGGTGGTCGCGGTCACCCTCGTAAACCGGTACGCGGGCGGACGCCGGGCGTTTGACCGCCTCGACGATATCGTGCGCTTTGCCATCGTCGCCGCCGCGCTGAGCACGGCGATTAGCGCGACCCTCGGGGTGCTCAGTCTCGACCTCGGCGGCTTCGCCTCCCCGCGGATCGCCGGCCCGATGTGGCTGACGTGGTGGCTGGGCGACGCGTGCGGTGCCCTGCTCGTGACGCCGCTCCTGCTGCTGTGGGCCGACACCCCGCGGCTCGGCTGGACGCTGTCCGGTGCGGTCGATCGCCTGATTTTCATCGCGGTCCTGCTGGCCACGAGCGGGGTGGTGTTCGGCAGCCGCTTTCCGTTTGGCTTCGCCATTGTGCCGTTCCTGATCTGGGCCGGGTTCCGGTTCGGCCCTCGCGATGCGGTCACCGCGGTGACGCTGGTCGCGGCGATCTCCGTCTGGGGCACCATCCATCGGCTCGGCCCGTTCGCGTCGGTGACGCCGGAGCGGAACGAAGCGCTGGTCTACCTGTCGCTCTTCATCGGCATGATGACCATCATCACGTTGACGGTGGCCCGCATCGTCGCCGAGCGGGCCGGCGCGGCCGAGGAGCTACGACGGCGTGTCCTGACCGAAGAGGACGCCCGCCGTACGGCCGAGCGGGCCGTCGGGCGTGCGACGCGGCTGGCGGCGATGACGGCCGCCCTCTCCGAAAGCGTCACGCCCGCGGAGGTCGCCGCGGTGATCGTCGCACAGGCCGTCGACGCGCTTGGCGCGCGCGCGGCCGCGCTCTCGCTCCTCGCCACGGACGGGGTGGTGCTGGAACTCGTCCACGCCACGGGGTATCCGGCCGACGTCGTCGCACGCTGGAATCGGTTCCTGCCCGATCAGTTCGGCGGGATCGGCGAATGCATGCGCACCGGCCGCGTCGTGCTGCTCGAGTCCGAGGCCGACCTCGCCGGCCACTATCCGGCGCGCGAAGAGCTGCCCGAGACGATCCGGCATGGGGCGCGCGCCGCGGTCCCGCTGCTGACGCGAGGCAGCGCGCTCGGGGTGCTCTACATGAACTTCGGCGCGCCGCGGTCGTTCGACGGCGACGAGATGACCTTCATCCTCACGCTCGCGCACCAGTGCGCGCAGGCGGTGGAACGGGCGCGCCTATACGAACGCGAACACCGCGTGGCCGAGACATTTCAGCGCGCGCTGCTGCCCGTGGCGATCCCCCAGGTGCCCGGACTGGCCGTCGACGCCGTGTACCAGCCGGGCGCCCACGAATCCGACGTCGGCGGCGACTGGTACGACGTCTTCCGGCTGCCGTCCGGCGGCCTCGCGGTGTCCATCGGGGACGTCGCGGGCCGGGGGCTCGCCGCCGCGGTCGTGATGGCCGAGCTGCGGCAGACGATCCGAGCCGCAGCCCTTGACCAGGGCGATCCGGCGGGGGTGCTCACGCAGGCAAGCCAGGCCCTGGCGCTGGCGCACGGCCGCGACGCCATGGCAACCGCGATCGTCGGCATCTTCGATCCGGTGACCTCGGCGTTTTCCTACGCGACGGCGGGCCACCCGGGTCCGGTGCTCGCCGCGCCGGGAGAGGACCCGCGGATCCTGCCGACCGGCGGAGTCCCGCTCGGATACCTCCACATGCAGAGCGTCCCCTCGTGGACCGTGCGGCTGCCGCAGGGCGCCCTGCTCGTGCTCTACACCGACGGCCTCATCGAGCATTCGCGGGACGTGGTCGCGGGGCAGGACGCCGTGGTCCTTGCGGCCCAGCGCGAGATGATGGCACCGTCCGGGGATCGTCCGGGTGCCATCCTGCGCCGGGTGGTCGGCGACCGGCAGTCCGGGGACGACGCCGCGGTCATCACGCTCGCGCTCGATCCGTCTCCGTTCTCCCGGTTCAAGCTCACCCTCCCGGCCGAGCCGGCGAGCGCGGGACTGATCCGCCAGACGGTGCGGCGGCTGGCCCGGGTGGCCGGCCTCAACGAAACGCGGACCGTGGCCCTCACGATCGCGGTGGGGGAGGCGGTGAACAACGTGATCGAGCACGCGTACCGGGGCGCCGACGGCGCCGTGCGCGTCGAGGGCGCTCACGAGGGGGACGCGGTGCGGGTGAGCATCGGCGACACTGGAAGCTGGCGTCCGGCGCGCGCGCCGGACGGCGGAGGCCACGGCTTGCGCCTCATCGAGGCGCTCGCCGACTCGGTCGAGATGGACCGGACATCCGCCGGCACCACCGTCGCCGTCACGGTGCGGCGAGGCGGCGCCCGAGCACCGGCGGTCACGTCGGGGGCCGGTGCCGCCGGCTCCACCCCGGCGCCGGCCCCCGACGATGCCGATCCGACCCTCACGCGGGGCCGCGAGCGCGCCGTCGCCGGGGCGGACGAACCGACGGCCGGGGCGCGCGTGCATCGGGTGGCCCAACTGCCGGTGGTCGAAACGTTCGGCGATCTGGACGACACCTGCCTCGAATTCGTGCGACAGGCGTTTCAGGAGGCCGCCCGCGACAACTCGGCCGCCGTCATCGTCTCCCTCGAGCACGTCCGCTACATCGACAGCCACACGATCCGCGCGCTCTTCGCGCTCGGGCGGGATCTGAGCACGCAGCGGCGGTCGCTCGCCCTCGTCGTCCCTCCCGGTTCCGCGCTCGAGCGGATCGTGTCCATCGCCGGGCTGAGCACGCAGTTCCGCGCCTTTCCCTCCGTGGCGGACGCGCTCGCGGCGGTGGCGGCGTCACCCCCGGCGGGACTCTAACAGGTGCTCGGAGCGCCGGACTCCTCTATGGCGGAGCGGCGGCACCGCTACGCGCCCCGGAGGGTCGGATCGAGGACGTCCCGCAGCCAGTCCCCGGTCCGGCTCACGACGATCGACGTCAGCATCAGGACGAGACCGGGACACACCGCGATCCACCAGGCGCTGTCCAGGTATTCGAGGCCCTCCTGCACCATGACGCCCCAGGACGGGGTCGGCGGCTGAATCCCGAGCCCGAGAAACGACAGCGTTGCCTCGAGCACAATCGCCCGGGCCAGCTCCAGCGTGGCGATGACCATGAAGGTCGAGGCGACGTTAGGCAGGATGTGGCGCAGCACGATCCGCGGCACCGACCCGCCGAGCGCGACGATGGCGTCCACGAACTCGTGCCGGCGCACCGCGCGCACCTGCGCGCGCAGCACGCGGGCGTACGTGACCCATCCCGACAACCCCACTACGATGATGAGGTTCCGGAACGACGGCCCGAGCACCGCGATGATGCCGATCGCCAGCAGGATGAACGGAAACGCGAGTTGCGCGTCGGCCACCGTCATCACGATCTCATCGAGCCAGCCGCCGTGGTATCCGGCCAGCAGGCCGAGCGCGCCGCCGACCAGGCCGCCCACCGTCACCGCGGCAAACCCGACCGCGAGCGACACGCGCGCCCCGAAGATCACGCGCGACAGCACGTCGCGTCCGAGGTGGTCGGTGCCGAGGAGGTGCGCCCGGCCGTCCACGGCGCGCAACGTGGGGGCCGCAAGCCGCGCCCGGAGCGACCCGCGCTCGGGGTTCTGCGGTGCCACATACGGCGCGGCCGTGGCCACCACGACGAGGCCGGCGACGAACGCGGCGGCGAGACGGACCGCCCAGGGTACGCGCGCCCGGCGCCTGGCGGGACGGATCGCCGCCCCGCGCCAGACGGGGCCTGCCCCGCGCACGACGGGGTCCCCGCCGGGAGGGACGGGAGTCGAGACGACGCCCGCGGCCGGACGGCCGTCAGCCACTCGGTCCTCCCCGCCCGCGCCTCGGCCGGCTCATCCCTGGGCGTCCCGGATGCGGGGGTCGAGCACACCGTACAGGATGTCGAGCGTCAGGTTGATGCCGACGAACAGCACCGCCGCGATGAATACCGCGGATTGGACGACGGGATAGTCCCGATTGTAGATGGACTCCACGGCAAGCCGCCCCATCCCCGGCCAGGCGAACACCGTTTCGGTCACGATCGCGCCCCCCAGCAGCGACCCCAACTGGAGGCCGGTGATCGTGATGATCGGCAGGGACGCGTTCTTCAGCGTGTGTTTGAGGATGACGGCGGCCTCCGCCACGCCCTTCGCGCGGGCCGTCCGTACAAAATCGGTCCGGAGCACCTCCAGCATCGCCGAGCGCGTGATGCGGGCGATCGACGCCATGGCGAACGCGCCGAGGGTCGCGGCGGGCAGCACGAGGTGCGCCAGCCCGCCGCGGCCGGATGTCGGAAACAGGTTCAAGCGGAGCGAGAAGACGAGAATCAGCAGCACGCCGATGAAAAACGTCGGCGCCGACTGGCCGATCAGCGCGAACCCCATCGCCCCGTGATCGAGGGCCGAGTTGCGCCGGACCGCGGAGAGAATCCCGATCGGCAGTGCGAGGACGACGGCGATCAGGAACGCGGCCGCGCCCAGCTCGAACGTGGCCGGCAGGTAGCCGAGCGCCACCCCCATCGCGGGCTCGTGGAAGTGAATGGACCGTCCGAAGTCACCATGGAGGACATTCCGGAGAAACACCGCGTACTGTACGATGAGCGGCCGGTCGAGCCCCAACTCGTGGCGGACGCGGAAAATCTCCGAGGTCGGCGCATCGGGCGGGAGCAGCAGCGGTACCGGATCGCCGGACAGCCGCATCACGACGAAGACGACCGAGGAGACCAACCACAGCGCGACCAGCGTCCGGAAGAACCGGTACGCGAGGAACGCGCCGAAGCCGTGCATCGTAACCTGGAAAGTCCTGCGCCGCCCCGTCGAACGCGCCGGAGCCTACGCCCGCCGCATGTGGAAGTTAAACCGCCGGATGTCGAGCTGCTGGTTGCCGTTCGGCGTGAACTGAACGTACTTCTGCATCCCGTAGTCCTCGGACGGCTGGATCACCGGAATCCACGGGAGGTACTCGAGAAGCAACTCGGTCATGCGCTTGTAGGCCTTGTCGCGGAAGTTCTCATCGATGCTGAAGCGCGCGTCGTTGCCCAGTTTGTCGAACTCGGACTGGCGCCAGTAGTCCATCGGTCCCCCTGGGGCGAGGAGCCGCCACATCATGCCGTCCGGATCGCCGAGCGTGGACGTCGGATCCGACCACCACAGGCCCTTGAAGCTCCGGTCGCGATTATGCTGGGCGCGCACCGAGTATTCGATCACCTCGACGCGCGCATTGACCCCGATGTCCTTCCACATCGCGGCGATCGCCTCGGACATCGCCTTGTCATTGGCCACGTAGCCGACGGTCGTCTCGATCGTCACGGGCTCGTCCCGGTAGTTGGCTTCCTTGAGTTTGGCCTTGGCCTTGGCCGGGTCGTACGGCAGCGGCGGCCGGGAGGCGTCGTAGTGGTTGTCGCCCTTCGCGATCGGGCCGTTCGGCACCATGCCGCGGCCCCGCCAGAGGTCCTTCACGATCGACTGCCGGTCGATCGCGAGCGACATCGCCTGCTTGACGAGCGGGTTGTCGAGCGGCTTCACCTTGGAGTTCACCCCGAGCACGCACAGACCGGCGTACAGGATGCCCTTGCCCATCGTGGTCGGGTTCTGGTTCACGCGGTCCCACTGGTCGGGCGGCAACTGCGTAATAATGTCGACCTCGCCGCGGAGCACCGACGCGACGCGCGCCGCCGTCTCCGGGATCGGCCGGAATGTCACGCGGTCCGCATCGATCCGGCCGCCCCAATAGTTGGGGGCCGCCTCGAAGACGGCCTTGTCGTCCTTGACCCACGAGACAAACCGGATCGGACCGGTGCCGACCGGCTTCGCGTTGAACTGGTCCGGCCCGACCGCGGTGAGGTACTTCTTTGGCACGATCTGCCCGCCGTAGAAGGCGAGCCGCGCCGCCAGCAGCGGATCCGGCTTCTTCGTATGGATCACGAGCGACGTCGGTGTGGGCGCGTCGATGCGGTCGATCGTCGTAAACACCGTCGCCACGAGAGTCTTGGCCGTCGGGTCGTACGTGCGCTCGATCGAGAACTTCGCGTCGTCCGAGGTGAACGGATCACCGTTGTGCCACCTGACGCCGTCGAGCAACTTGAACTCCCACGTCGTCGGATCGGTCCGCTTCCATTGCGTGGCCAGCGCGGGGAACAGCCGGCCGTTGGGATGGCGGCTCGTCAGGTTATCGAAGACGTTGAATGACAACCGAATGTCGTTCGACGACGTGGACATGTGCGGGTCGAACCGGGAGATGTCGCCGCCCTGCGCGATGATCAGTTCACGCTTTTGTGTCGTCTGCGCCGCGACGGGCCCGGCCCACCCGGCCTGAAAGACGCCGCCTGCGGCCGCGGCGATCCCGGCCCCCGCCGCGCGGCGAAGCAATTCCCGGCGTGACACTCGCGTTGCGCCTCGTGCATGTCGTGCCATCTGAGATCCTCCGGATGGAGCGTGGTGGCGCGAAGAAGTGGCATCCTGTTCTCCCGCCGCCAGAACCTCTCCTGCCGCGCTCCGTTTGCCCCACCGGCGGCACGCACCCTGAGCCGCCGCCCAGGATCTCGCGTGCTATGATCGTCGCATGACGGCGACCGCGCGGCCCCTGATCGGCGTGGTAGGCGATCTCGACCCTGCCAATCCCACGCACCGGTTCACCAACGAGGCACTGGCGCACGCCGACGCCGAGCACGCGTGGGTCGCGACGGATGCGATCGGCCCGAACCCGCAGGCCGCGCTGCGGCACTTTGCCGGCCTCCTGATCGCCCCCGGGAGTCCCTATCGAGACATGGACGGGGCCATCGCCGCGGTCCGCTACGCCCGCGAGCGGGGGGTTCCGCTGGTCGGCACGTGAGGCGGGTTTCAACACGCGATCGTCGAGATCGCGCGCCACGTCCTCGGGATCGGGGACGCCGACCATGAAGAATACCGGCACCTCGGAGCACGGTCCCTCGTGATCACGAGCCTGGCCTGTTCGTTGGTCGGGCAGCATCAGCCCGTCGTGATCGCACCGGGGACGCTGGCCGCGCGTCTGTACGGAGTCACGCACGTCACCGAGCCGTATTATTGCAACTACGGCCTCAACCCATCGTATCGCGACATGCTCGAACGCGCCGGGCTGATCGTGAGCGGCGCCGGCACGGACGGGGAGGCGCGCATCGTGGAACTGACGTCGCACCCGTTCTTTCTGGCGACGCTCTTCGTGCCGCAGGCGCAATCGGCGCCGGGACGTCCGCACCCCGTGCTCGCAGGCTTCGTCGCCGCGGCGACCCGGCGCTGACCGCGCCGTTCTCCGACATCTCGCGCCGTTTCCGGGCAGGATTGCGCGCAACGCCCGCGGAACTTCTCGAGTAGAGTCTTGCACAGGTTCTACCAAGCGTTCTCTCAAACGTTCTGCCGTCGGTAGGAACCTGCACCGTTCACGTCACGTTCGGGCGGACGCAGGGCACGTACGTGCAGCACAAGTGCCATGTCCGGCGCCCAGTCGATGGTGGGGTCGATCGGCGCAGCCCGTTGCACGCGCGCCGCATGCCCGCGGGAACCGTACCGCGGCCGCCTCGGTATCCTCACCGCCGCCCTCTTCCTGCTGCTTGCCGGGACGCTCGCGCCGGCATTCGCCGACCAGCAACGGACCGAACAGCCCACGGTGGAGCCGCCGGCGATCGGCGACCTGCTCGAGGAGGGCGTCGCACGGTATCGCGCCGGCGAGCCGGCGCAGGCCGTCGACGTATTCTTGGAAGCGGCTCAGACCGACCCCACCGCGGCCGAACCGTGGATCTGGGCCGGGATCGCGGCGACGGCGGCCGGCAGGATGCACGACGCCAACCAATACTTCCAGCACGGCCTCGCGCGCCCGCACACCGCCCTGCAGGACCGCATCATCCATGGATGGCTCGCTCGGTTGACGGTGTTCGCACAGCCGGCGCCGAGGCCGCGGGCCGGGCAGAGCACGACATTGCTCGTCGCCGCGTTGGCCCGCGCGTCGAATCCGCGGTTGAGCGCCGGCCAGGCCGGGTGGCTCGGCGGGCGTCTGGTGGCCGCCGCGCGGCAGCAGAAGCTCGACCCGTGGCTCCTGGCCGCCGTGATCTTCGTGGAAAGCAAATTCAATCAGGGCGCCGTCAGCAGCCGCGGCGCGATGGGACTCGGACAGCTCATGCCCCACACCGCGCGCGCGGCCGGCGTGAACCCGCGCGACGCGTGGGGGAACCTGATCGGCACGGCCATGACGCTCGGCGCCTGCGTCCGGGAGTTCGAGGACCCGCGGCTGGCACTCGCCGCGTACAACGCCGGTCCGGCCGCGGTGTACCGCTTCCGCGGCGTTCCGCCGTTCGCCGAAACGCGCTGGTACGTGAGCGCGGTGTTGGAAGTCTACCGGAGAATCCGTCCCAACCAGACGCGCGGGACCGAGTCTCACTGATCCCGGCCGGGCAGCCGGCGGTTGCGCGTGCCGCCCGCCCTTTTGCCGCGTCATGTGGTCGCTTCCCATCCCGTGCCGCGCCGCGGCCCGTTTGGCCGCGGGCGCGGCTTGGAACACTCTCGGTAAGGGGATCAAGGAGGGACCGCGGATGGCCCGTACACTCGATGACCGGATCCCTATGGCACCGCTTCCGGCGCATCAGGCGTTTCGGACGCTTCGCTTCGCGTTTGCGGTCGCGCCGATCGCCATGGGAGCGGACAAGTTCTTCAATCTGCTGGCGCCGTGGTCGCACTACCTCGCGCCGGCGATCGCGCAGATGCTGCCGGTATCGCCCGACGCGTTCATGCGGGTGGCCGGCGCCGGCGAAATCATCGCCGGTCTAATCGTGGCCGTCGACCCGGTGGTCGGCGGATGGCTGGTGGCCGCCTGGCTGTGGGCCATCATCATCAACCTGCTGTTCGCGCGGGGCTACTACGACGTCGCGATCCGAGACTTCGGCCTCTCGCTCGCCGCGGTAGCGCTGGCGCGGCTTGGCGCGGCGTTTGCCGTCCACGTGGAGCACGGCGCGTTTCGGGAGGGAAGCCGGCCGGCGGCGTAACCTGGTCGTGAGGACACAACGGGACGCCGGCGCTGTGCGCCGGCGTCCCGTTCCTGCGCGAACCTTCCCTTATCGCGCGAGATCCGCGACGAATACCCTAGCGGCCGTGGCTCCCGCCTCCGTGGTCCCCTCCGTGGTCCCCTCCGTGGCCGCCGCCGCCCCCCCCGCCCGCGTTCAGCCCGGCGGATGCCAGGTCGCTATTTCCCCCGCCGTGTGAATGCCCGCCGCCCGAGGTACCGGCGCCGCCCCCGGCGTTTCCGGAAACCGCGTTATGTCCCGACCCCCCGTGCCGGCCGGACCCGCCTCCAGTCGTGGAATTGGTTGTCGTCGACGTGGTCGGGGGGTCGCCGGTCGCCTTGTGGGTCGTTGCCTTGGCCGCGCCGGAGACGAGCGCGCCCCGGTTCGATATACCGTTCGCGGTGCCCCAGTGGGCAACCGCGGAGACCCACGCGCCGTGGTTGACGAACCCGACCTGTCCGGTCAGCGGCCCGGTCAGCGTCGTGGGGCTTAACGTTGTCGTACAACCGGCCTTGCAGGAGGCGAGGCCGGGCATGGACGTGATCGTCACCTGATCGGTCAGCGTGTTGAGCGTTCCCATAGCGAACGTTTGGCCGGCGACCGTCATCGTCCAGGCATCGCCGACCCAGGTCACCGGTCCGGTGACGCCGCCGATCGTGGCCGTCGTGATCGTTCCGGGCGTCGTCCCCGGGCCGAACTGAACGGGGACGGCCGACGCCGACGATGGCACCAGGGATGGCAACAGGGCAAGGCTTGGCAACGCCAGGATCAGGGCAGCGATTGCGATTATGAACCGCCGGGACATGGCGCAAAATACCTCCTCGTGCTGTCGGGTCCTTCGCGCTTATCTATAGCCCCTTATACCCCGGACGCGCACACAATATCCCGTCCGACGAAAAGCTCACAAAAACTTCCATACGCCGTGCACGAAATAATAAGCGAGCACTTTCGTCCCGTAGATGATGAAGCGCATGAGCAAATAACTGATCGCCAGAAGCTTCCCGAAGTACAGGCTCCAGAATCGCAGGTCGCGTCTCGAGCCGCCCGAGATCGGCCCCGTGACGCCCGCCCCGGCTCCGGACGCCCTGCCGGTCATGGCGCGCAGGCTTTGGCCAGCACCCCCACGGCCGCGTCCTTGTCCGCGGCCCCGCGCGTCGCACTTCCGACCCAGGTCCTGAAATCGGCCAGCACGTCGCCTTTGGCGTCGAGACAGTGGAAGAAGTCAATGACCTGCCGGGTGCCGATGCCGCCGGCTGCCTGGGCCCCGGTCGCGAACAGCGACACCGCGTCGTAGATCCCCGCGGCAATCCCCAACTGGTAGTCGTCGCCCTTGTGCTTGAAATCGGAGACGTGCGCAAAGAACGAGCCCGGCGAGAAGGCGCGCTGGCAGGCCCGCACGACGACGGAGACCACCGCGTCGCCGTCCGATGCGTTCTGCGACGCGTCCACCACCCACCCGCGCAACTCGCCGAGACGGTCGCCCTTCGTGTCGATACACTGAAACAGCCCGACGGTCGCCTGACTGCTCAACCCGGTGCCCTGGGCGGCCGCGGCGAACATCGACACCGCGTCGTACACGCCGGCGGCGAAGCCCAACTGAAACTGATCCGGGCTCGTGCGGAGGTCGTTCACATGCTCGAAGAACGACTGGGGCGGCGTCCAGGCCGCGGACGCGGGCGGCCCCGTGGGGGACGGGGGTGCGGCGGGCGGCGCTGCGCCGGTCACGTGTCCCCACTCCTCCCACGTCACTGTGGCAGGATCGCTAAAGTAGGGCTTGACGTAATTGATGGGAATCGCGCCGTTCAGGTTCTGGGCGTTCCGAAACCCGAACGCATTGATGCCGATCACCTCGCCCTTCATATTGAGCAGCGGACCGCCGCTCGATCCGGGTGAGATCGGCGCCTGGTGTTGGATAAAACGATAGCCGCGCTGGGGGTCCAGGCGGACGCTTTCCACGATGCCGTCGGTGAGCGTGAGCTCCAACCCCTGGGGATTCCCAATCGCCATCACGCGATCGCCGACTTCCACTTTGTCGGAGTCGCCGATCGGGAGGGCGGGCAGCCCCGCGGCCTTGATCGCGAGCACGGCAAAGTCCCGCCGCTCCTCCGCGTAGATCACCCGCACGTCCGTGTACACGTCGCCACGCGGCACCTTCACGCGGATGTGGACGGCGCCCTGGTCCGGATTGATGACGTGGTGATTGGTGACCACGACGCCGTTCGGCGACACGACGAACCCGCTGGCAAGCGAGGTCGCCTTGCCCGAGGCGTCGACCTGTGTGATGAAGACGACGGCCGGGGACGCCCGCCGGTACAGTTCCGGCATCGACGGTCCGGGTTGCGGGGGCGCCGGTGCCGGAGCGGCGGACACGATCGGGGCGACGACCAGAGCGACGACCGGAACCAGCGACGACAGCGCCGCAAACCACCGGCGCCGATCCCAACAGCGTATCATTTCTCTCTCTCTCCCCCGCTGCGGGCACGCGAATGCGGAAACGGCTGCTTGCGATTTCGCGCATCCGCGACGTCAATCCTCCGTTCCGTGCGCCCATGACAGAAGGACCCGCCGGCGAGCCGGGCAGGTCCTCTGGAGCGACAACGCTTAGCCTGGCTCGGCCGCCCCGGGCCGTCAGGCCGCGATCGGATTCCCCTTCTTCGAGTGCGGGGCAAACACCCGGCCCGGTCTTCCCGGCGTACCCAGCATCGGCAGGACGTAGAAATCCAACCCGAGATACCCGGCGGTCTTCCACGCCAGCACCAGCCACGTGGCGAGGATGAACAGGATCGGGTTGGTGCTGACCGTTCCCGCCAGCAGGTAGTTGGCGTTCATAAGACCGCCGAAGAATGCCGCGATGCCCGTAAACAGGCCGATGATCAGCCCGACACCGACGGCAATCTCGCCCAGCGTAATCAGCCAACTCCACAGGACCGCGTGCGGCAGGACGAATCCCTGGAGGAATGCGGCGTACCATTGCGCGACGTTGGGGTGCGCGCCGGCGGTCTTCGTCAACGCGCCCTTCGCGAAGCCGGTAACCGCGAGCCCCGCCTTCGCCCCCGTCCACGCCGGATTGCCCAGCTTCTCCGTACCGGCGATGAACCATTCATAGCCGGCGTAGAGCCGGACCAACAGCCAGAACCACGCCAGACGGGTATCCCCGAAGAGAAACCGCGCAATCGGTGGATCCTCTACAATGGTTCCGCGCCTCGTCACGTTGGCCACCGCGCCCACCTCCTTGTCCTAACATCGAGTGTAGGTGAGAAGACACGGGCCCCCCATCGGGCCCCGATCCGATTTGCGATCGGGTGTGCACACCCCACGCGGGATCGGAGCCGGCCGGCGTGTATAGTTGTGTCGTCACGGCGGGCGGAGGGAGCGGTTGCCGAATGGTCCGGCGCGAGCTTCACGGCGTGACCGTCGAGTGCGTGCGGGGCAATATCGCCGATCAGCCCGGCATCGACGCGGTCGTCAACGCGGCCAACGCCCAGTTGCGCTCCGGAGGCGGAGTCGCCGGCGCGCTCCACCGCGCCGCGGGTCCAGGACTCGAGGCCGAGTGCCGGCCGCTCGCGCCGATCCGCCCCGGGCAGGCGGTCATCACCGGCGCGCACCGGTTGCCGAACCGCCACGTCATCCACTGCCTGGGGCCCGTCTACGGCCAGGACGAACCGGCGGACACGCTGCTCGCCTCCTGCTACCGCACCGCGCTCGCCCTCGCCGACCGGCACGGCCTGAGGTCGATCGCGTTTCCGGCCATCTCGACCGGAATCTTCGGCTATCCGGTGGATGCCGCGGCCCGGGTCGCGCTCACCGCCGTCCTCGACGAGGTGCCGAAACTCGCATCCGTGACGCACATCCGCTTCGTGCTGTACGGCGCGGCGGATGAGCGCGCTCACGACGAGGTCCTGGCGCACCTGGTGCCGGGACCGTAGATCCGGCGGCCGGCCGTTATCGCCGCCAGACCTGCACTTCGGGCGCCTCCGCACCGAGCGTGCACTCGGCCGGTCCCGCAAACGACGGACGCGGACGATAGGCGTCGTCGAGGCAGAACGCCCGTACAAGACGGAGCGCGACAGGCGAAGGGGAAGGCTCGACCACACGGAGTGCGATCGCCTGGATCTCGTCCTCCCCGCTGCCGGGGGGCAGCTTGACGGCCGTGCTCTCCGCGTCCTGGCCGCGGAAGGCGAGGTCGGGCCGGTGCCACGCCGAGCCGTACCACGCGCCGCGGATGCGCGCCAGCGCTTCCACGCCCGGCGCCGGGCCGCCCGGCGGCAACCGCCTGATCTGCACGTACAGATAGGCTCGGGGGTCGGCCGCGGCGGGCGTGGCGGACCGTGGTTCGCGCTCGAGGCGTTCCTGGCGCATCACCTCGAGGGCGCTGACACGATGAATCCATGGAAACCGGTACTGGACGCCTTCGCGCGGCTCACCGGCCGGCTGCGCGGCGACGGGTGCAAGCGCGGCCCGGTAGGGGGAGGTCACGCGGTCGGTCACCATGCCGTTGCGCGACGCCACTTGCAGCATGGCATGGCCGCCCAGCGCGCGCCGGCCGCGAAACGGCACCGCTTCGTGCCCCGGCCCTTGAAACTCCTCACGGACGATCCGCCCGCAGCCGTCGCGGACGACCCGGAAGACCCACTCGATGTCGGTGGTATGTCCCCAGCACGCCAGCAATCCGGAGAGATCCGTGCCGGCGTCCTCGTGGCTGTAGATCACGTGGTATTCGACGCCCCGGCCGTCCGCGGTCTCGACCGGCCGGTGGAAGAGCAGGAGCGGCGTGTCGGTCGTCAGACCGTCGAGCGGACCGTCGAGCGTGCGGTAGTGGAGCACGGGCGCGTGCCGCCACAGAAACGCGGCGGCATCGTCGTCCGGCACGGCGCGGACGGAAACGCCGCGGCACTCCAACGCGTGGGCCCCGGGCGCCGACAGCGCGGCGTCAAACCGCAGCACCAGCCGGTGCGGTCCCGCGGAGAGCCGGCCGAGGAGGCGGGCGTACTCGACCGCGTCCTCGCCTCCGGCCAGCACGAGGTGCTGCGCGGCGCGGCCGTCGACCTCGAGGCACGCGACGGCCGCTTCGGCACGCGCCCACGACGTGCCGGGCGCGGTGAGCGTGAGGGCAACCCAGGCTTCGCCGGGCGCCTCGAGGGCAAAGGCGTAATCGAGCGTCTCGCCCCGGCCGAGGTGCGGCGGTACGGCCTCGGGCGGGGCCGTCACACGCCGTCGGCTGTCGGCGAGTACTTCACTAGGTCTGGCTCCGTGGCCGCCGCGGAGCGCATGGGACCACCGACTTCGGCCGACTCGTCGTCCTTGAAGGCCAGTGCCCGGACGAGGCCGACGCCGATCATCGCGCCCTCCCCGAGCGTCTGGTGCTTGTCGGTGAACAGCCGCAGCATCCCGGCGCCGGGCACGTCGACGAGGACCTGCAGGTAGTGCCCCAGATTGATCACGCGGCGAACCTGGGCCGGCGGAGCCGCCGGGTCGACCACGAGGTCTTCGGGCCGCACCGCCAGGCGCACCTCGGCCCCGTCGGGCCAGCCGACATCGGGAAGCGGCAGCCGCCACGGCCCGGCGGCCAGCGTGGCGGCGCGCCGATCGAGCCGCGCCGCCACGAGGTTCATCGTGCCGATGAAGTCGGCGACAAAGAACGTGCGCGGATGCGAGTAGAGCCGCGCCGGGGTGTCCACCTGCTCCAACACTCCGTCCCGCATGACGGCGATCCGGTCGGCGATCGTCAGCGCCTCTTCCTGATCGTGGGTGACGAACACCGTCGTGATGCGGATCGTGCGCTGGAGCTGCTTGACTTCCTCCCGCAGGTGCACGCGCAGCCGGGCGTCGAGGTTGCTGAACGGCTCGTCGAGAAGCAGCAGTTGCGGTTCGAGGACGAGGGCGCGCGCCACCGCGACCCGCTGCTGCTGTCCGCCGGACAGCTGGTGCGGATACTTGCCGGCGATCCCGGGCAGGCCCACGAGCGCCAGCGCGTCGCGGACCTTCGCCTCGATGCGCGCCCGCGGCAGGCGGCGAACGTGAAGTCCAAACGCGATGTTCCCTTCGACCGTCATGTGGGGCCACAGATTGTAGCGCTGAAAGACCATGGCGGTCGGCCGCCGTTCCGGCGGCAGCGCGACGACGCTGCGGCCGTCGATCTGGATGTCGCCGGCGTCCGGGGCTTCGAAGCCGCCGATCATCCGCAGCGTGGTTGTCTTGCCGCAGCCGGAGGGTCCGAGCAGGCACATGAGCTCCCCGTCGCGGACCTCGAGCGTCAGGTCCGAGACCGCGGCGTGGGTCCCGAACCGCTTGCCGAGCCGCACCAGATCGAGCCGCGCCATCAGGGCGCTCCGCGGCGTCCGGAGCGGCACGCGGGGGCGGCGCTCACAGGCTGTATCCCGCGGCGAGATACCCCGCCCGGAGATACCGTTGCGCGAGCAGCAGCAGCACCAGCGACGGCAGCGACAACAGGATCGAAAACACGGCCCCGACCGGCTGGGGATAACTGAGGACCAGGTTGTACATCAGCACCGGCATCGTGACGTGGTTCGGCGTTCCCACGATCAGCGTCCCCTGCGCTTCGTCGAACGCGGCGATGAACGCGAACAGCGCGGCGACGATGATGCCGGGCAGCGCGATCGGCAGGGTGATCTGGAAGAACGTGCGCAGCGGCCCCGCCCCGGCGTCGCGGGCGGCCTCTTCAAGGTTGCGGTCGATGCCGCGGAACGTGCCCGTCGGGATCCAAATCATGAACAAGAGCGTGTTCACGAGCTGGATCATCACGACGCCGAGGAACGTGTCCATGAGATCGAGCCGGTACAGCAGCGTCGCGATGCTGACGTAGAGGCCGATCTTCGGAAAGGCGTTGGCGCTCAGGAACGACAGCAGCAGCACCCGTTTGGCGGGAAAGTCGATCCGGGCGAACGCGTAGGCCGCGGGAATGCAGATCACCGCCGACAGGAGCGTCGCGGTTGGCGCGCTGAGCAGGCTCATCCGGATCGCCTTCCCGACGTCGGCGTTGCCGAGCACGAACGCCCACCAGCGCAGCGACACCTCCGGCCAGAGATTCGGAAACAGCCACGTGCCGGCGAACGCCCACACGAGCAGGGTGAGCAGCGGGCCGAGGATGAACGACGCGAGCGCGAGCAGCGCGGCCGCCCCGACCGCCCGCCGCAGGGCGCCCGCCGCCCACGGCCACAGCACGGGGTTCACGCGGTCCCCCGCTCCCGCCGGCTGACGCTCCGCACGTAGACCGCGCCGACGCAGGAGGCGATCAGGAACGCGAGCACCGCCATCGTCACCGCCTCCGTGCGCCGCAGGTACTGGGTGAGGTAGTTCGTCATCGTCACGCCGAGCATCGCCGGGGCGTTCCCGCCCACCAGGTACGGGATCGTGAACGAGCCGAAGACGCCGATGAACAGCAGGGTGAGCGCAATCATGGTCGGCACGGCGTTGAGCGGCAGGATGATCGACAGGAACGTGCGCAGCGGGCCGGCGCCCGCGTCGCGCGCTCCGTCGATCAGCGCGTCGTCGATGGCCTGCAGGCCGGCGCCGAGGATCAGAACGGCGAACGGAATGTTCACCCAGACCTGGGTGAGCATGATCCCGGTGCCGTTGTAGACCAGCTGCGGAAACGACTGGACGCCGAGCCGGTAGAGCAGCGTCGAGACCAGGCCGTGGCTCACGAGAAACGTGATCATCGCGAACGACGCGATCACCACCGGCACGAACAGCGGGATGATGAACAGGACGCCCAGCACCCGCGAGAGGCGGCCGCGGGAGAAGCGGAGGTAGAGCGCGAGAGGGTAACTCAGCGCGAACACGACCGCGACCGAGACGAGCGTCACTGCGATCGTGAAGCCGATGTCGGCCCGCACCGTCCGCGCCGCCAGCACGCGGGCGTAGCTCCGAAGCGTCGGCCCGCCGCCGCCGGGCGGGGTGAGCGTCTCGATCACCGCCGTGACCGCGGGCAGCACCACGAGAAAAACGAGCAGAAGCAGCGGCGGGAGCACCAGGGCGAGCCCCAATGCTCCCTGCCGCGACGCCCGTGTCACGCCCGGGGGCCGTCTATTGTCCGGCCGCCACCCGATCATGCCAGAGCAGTTTCAGATCCGCGAGGTACTTCGCGTTCGGAAACGGCGCGTACGGCTTCGCGACGTCGGCGAACTGGGCGCGGACCGACGCCGGCATGTACTTCCAGTCGACGCCCGGATAGCCGGACACCTGGCTGATCACGAGCGTCTGCGCCTCGGGGGTGAGGAGCCAGTTGAGCAGCGTCAGGGCGCCTTCGAGGTGCTGGGAGAGCGCCGGCAGCGTCACCGTCGAGTCGCCGCCGAAGAGCGGCGGCGAGATTTGCTCGAGCTTCACCGTCTTGGGCAACAGGCCGCGCTTGAGGAAGTCGAGGCCCATGTCGGACCACACCGGGGCGATCCAGATGTTCTGCTGGCCGAGGAGCTGCAGAACGGCGACGTTGCCGTTCGGATGGAACCCCTTGTTGTACATCGCGGGCTGCAGATCCCGCAGCAATTTCCATGCCGGGTCCCACGCGCCCTCTTCCTTGGGATCGTACGCGTTGCCCGCGTACTTGTCCGGGCTGGCGTACCGGTAGATCGCCGCGGCGACGAATGCCTGACCCGAGCCGCCGGTGTTGGGATCGCAGTACGTGAACTTGCCGGGGTTGGCCTTGATCCAGGCGACCAGCTCGTCGAACGTCTTCGGCGGCGTCTTCACGAACTGGCCGTTGTAGGCGACCACGACCGACGAACCGCGGTAGGGGATGCTGTAGCCGCCCGTGGCGGCGATCTTCTGCGCGGGCACCTTGGCGAGGTTCGTCAGCACTTTATCGTTCAGCTTGACCCAGAGGTTGTCGGCGATGCCCTCCTGGACGAACGACGGCTCGGTTTCCCACAGATCCACGTCCGTCGTGCGGCCGGCGCGCTTGGCGGCGACAATCTTATCGAGCACGCCCTGCGAGCCGTTGCCGTGCAGGAGCGCCACCATGTTCGTGCGATACTGCGGATAGCGCTTGCTGAATGCCGGGAGCAGCGACTTGCTCCACAGATCGAAGATATTGGTGTCGCCGTCGATGTAGACGTTGAGCGTCACCGGTCCGGCCGCCGCTGCGCCTTGGGGCGCGGCCGCCGGAATCAGGACGACGACGAGCGCGACGGCGAGTGCCGCCGGCACGAGCCCGCGGATGCTGCTGAGCCGTTTCACGAACATCCACCCCCCTAAGTGATATGCCGCCTGGCATTGCGGAGCTCTCGTGCCCCTGATTCGGGATGACCGGCCGCCACCCTTTTCTTAACGCGCCGTCCCTCGTTTCTTAACGCGCCGCGCCGGCCAGCACGCCCATCAGGGCTCGGGCGCGGGTGTAGTCGGCTTCGGCGCTGGCCGGGAACAAGTGGTGTCGGTACTCGTGGATCACGGTGCCGCGATACCCGCGGAGCACCCCAAACACACGGTCGAGGGGAATGACGCCCCACCCCACCGGCAGGTGCAGGTCGCCCTTCCCGAGCGGGAACGTGTCGGCCGGGGTCTGCGTCCGGTACAGGGGAAAGTTCTCCAGGCGCAGCGGATCGTAGCGGCCGAAATTGTCGTTCATGTGCAGGTGACCGATGACGGGCGCCGCGCTGCGAACCGCGTCGAGCAGGTCAAACCCGAACAGGGACGCGGCGAGCATCGCGTGGCCGACGTCGAGCGTCATCATCACGTTCGGGCGCGCGATCTCGCGGACCCGCTCGACGACCGGCGCGACCCGCTCCACCTCGATGTTCTCGATGCCGAGCCGCACGTCGCCGGCCTCGTCGGAGAGACGCTGAATGGCCTCGGTGAACGCCGCTTCATCTTCCGAATTGTCGCTCCGGCGCTCGAAGTGGATGACGAGCACGCGCGCCCCCACCTCGCGGCTGAATTGAAGCGTCGCGCAGGCCAGATCCAGTTGCGCCTCGCGGTTGCGGCGGTCGCGCAGGTCCAGGCTGCTCGGGCTGTGCACAGAATAGCCGAAGGGATGGCGTCCGAACGCCCGCAGGGCCTCGCGCAGCCGTTCCGGATGGAGCCGGCCGCCGAAGACCATCCCGGTCCCGTCCATGCTGATCTCGACCGCTTCGTAGCCGAGCCGGCGCGCCAGCAGCAGTTCCTCGTCGCGCCGGTCGCCGGCCCGGATCGCTAGACCGAGCACCGCCCCGATCGTGCCGGCGATTTTCGCCCTCCCCGCCGCGTCCGGATGCGGTGAAGCGGTGCCTACCGGCGGACGCCGGCGGGAGGCGGGACGTACAGGTTCTCCCGCCGATGCCGCAGGACCGGCAGCTTCTCGCGGACTGCCGCGATACGCGCGAGATCGACGTCGCCGGTCACCAGGCCGGCGTCTTCCCCGCCCGCGGCCACCGTGACGCCCATGGGATCGACCAGCAGACTCCCGGCCGTAAAGACGTTCCCGGCCTGATTCGCCGCCGCGACGTACATCGTGTTCTCGATCGCCCGCGCCCGAAGCAGCGTCGACCAGTGATGCTCCTTCAGCGGGCCGGCCACCCACGCGGCCGGGAGGAGCAGCACGTCGGCGCCGGCAACGGCCACACGGCGGCTCAGTTCCGGGAAGCGCAGTTCGTAACAGACGAGCAGCCCAAGGGTCCCGAGCGGCGTGCGCACCACCTCCGGAGATTCGGTCCCCGGCACGATGCGGTCCGACTCCCGATACCCGAAGGCGTCGTAGAGGTGCGTCTTGCGATAGGCGAGGAGCAGGCGCCCGTCGGGACCGATCAGCACGGTCGTGTTGAACGCACGCTCGCGCTCGCCGGATGCCGTCTCCCACAGGCCGCAGCCGACGTAGAGGTGCTGGGAGCGGGCCTCCGCGGCCAATCCCGACACGAACGGGCCGTCCACGGGCTCCGCGATCTCGGCCGCTGTGGTGGGATCCTTTGGATGCAGGTAGGCCATGAAGACCTCGGGCAGCAGCGCGAGGGCGGCGCCGCGGCGCTTCGCCTCGCGGATGGCCCCGGCCGCGGCCTCGAGGTTGTCGGACTTCCGCGGGGACGAAACGAGCTGGCACAACGCGATCCGCATGCGCGTCCTCCGGTTGAACGAAACGAGTTTCGCCGTTCAGGACTTCGTCGTCGTGCAGGACGTCTCCCGTCCGGGCCCGCGCCCGCCGCGCCTCACTCGTCGTCCGGGACGGGCCGGGCGACGGCGCCGATCATCTCTCCCGCCTCGATCACCCTGAGGTGCCGCGTCACCCAAATCGTTCCGGCGTGGGGGGCCCTCGCCTCGCCGGTCACCTCCCCCAGGGGCGACCGCACCGACGCAATCGGCATGCCGTCCGGCACGGCGTCGCCCACCGTACGCAGGACCTCCGCGCATCCGCCCGACGGCGCCGGCACCTCGGTCGTCTGCCAGAAGGGTCCCGCCGCCTCCGGCGCCGGCCGGTCGCGCAGCATCCCGAGCCAGCGCAGCAGGTTGAGAACGCCCTGGTAGTCGGCCTCGACGTCCTCGTCGAGGCATCCACCGGCGCCCGTCATCTCGTTCCCGAGCGTCGTGATGCCGCGCCGTGCGGTCTCGGTGTTGAAGGTGCCCGGATGGTCCCGCGCGCGGCAGAGGTTGACGAGGCCGAAGGCACGCGCGGCCGCGCGTGCGCGAGCGGTATCGCCCAGCCCCTGCCGGTAGGCGACGGCCGGCAGGAACCGGTACCGCACTCCGCCGCTGTGGAGGTCGAGAAACAGCGACGGGCGGAGTCGCATGACGAACGACAGCAGCGCCGCGGCAAGGCGCTGCGTCGAAGACCCCGCGGGATCCCCGGGGAACGTGCGGGCGAGGTTGACGCCGTCGAGCTGCGGAGGCGTGGTGCGCGATCCCGCGGCAAATGCCCACGGGTTGCAGATGGGGAGGCCGACGAGCACGCCGGACAGGGAGGACGGCGGCAGCGAGTCGTAGATCTCCCAGAGCGCCCGGGGCCCTTCGTACTCGTCCCCGTGAACGCCGGCCGCCGCGACGAACACCGGTCCGGGGCGGTCGCCGGCGATCACGAGCAACGGGAGGTCGACCGGGGGATTCGCGTCCACGGTGACCATCACACGACGGCGCCCGGGCCGGCGGCTCACCTCGAATTCGTCGAGCCTGAGACGCGTGTGCGTCATGAACAGAGGCTTCTCGGCCGAACCCGCGCATTCCCCAGACCCGCTCTCCGAAGCCGCAGTCGATTCCTTCCACGGGAAGTGTTGAGGAACCCATCGTGAAAATTCCGGCGGAATTCTTCCGCAATACTCCGACGCAGACGGCGGTTCGACTGCACGATAGTGCCACCTTGTCGTCAGCGGGTCATGATCCACCCCGGAAATGTGCATTATACGATTAGGTTTGCGGACCTCATGCGTGGGGCAGCGGATAAGTCAACTTACGTTCGACGACTCCAGGGAGGTCCGATGCCCTGTGCGGCTCTATTCGCGCCCGCGGGCATGCTGCTGGTCGTCATTCTGGGCGTTCTTCCACTGATGCTGCCATTGACCAGCGCGGGGAGCGCCGTTCACCCGCCCACGTCGGACGATCCCGCCCTCGTCCATCCGGAAACGAACCGGGCCCTTCACCTGCGTCAGGCCGATCTTTCGCTCGCCGCCCGTTCGGATCCGGCGGCGCAGGTGTCCCCCGCCGCCCCGGCGGTCGTGCCGGGGGAAACGTTCTCACACAGTTCCCCGGTGGCGGTCCTGGTTTCTCGCCGCGGACCTTCGCCGGTCGGCGAACCACGAGTCAGAGCGCCATTCCAGGCGCCGCGTGCAGCCGGGACCCGGGACGCGGGAAAACGGCTGCGACTGGCCTGGCCCTCACGCGGGGCTGTGACATCGCCCTTCGGCTGGCGGACACATCCAATCTTCGGGACACGGGAATTTCACACCGGGCTGGACATCGCCGGCCAATTGGGCGCACCCGTCGTCGCGGCATATCCGGGGATCGTGCGGTTCGTCGGATGGAAGAGCGGGTACGGCCAGCTCGTCATCGTCGATCACGGCGGCGGGCTCGAGACGGCGTACTCCCATCTCTCAGCCTGGACGGTACAATCGGGGATACGTGTGGCACAGGGTCAGGAGATCGGCCGCATCGGGAGCACGGGATGGAGCACCGGGCCTCACCTGCTCTTTGAGGTGTTCGAGAACGGCGTCCCTCAAGATCCGACCGGCTATTTGAACTGAAACGGCAGCCCCAGTGAGGGGAGGAGAATCGATGGCCGTGGAGCCGCAAATCGACGACGCTCTGATGTCGAAGCCGCGCCTTCTTGCTCCGGAGCATACGTCGGTTGGGGAAGTCACCATCGTGCCGGTCTCCCGGGTGATCGAAATGTACAGCGTGAGCGAACAGGAGCTGGACCAGATCAGCCGGGCGGCGGGCTCGGTCGCGGTACACCTGGTCTTCTTCGGGATCGCGTTCGGCGCGGCGCTGGCATTTCTGATCTCGTTATTGACCCAGGAGCTCAGCAACAAGACGGTGGCGCTCGTCTGGGCGCTGTTTGCCCTTACGCTTGCGGCCGTCTACTTCGGCATCCAGGCGACCCGCAGCTACCACGACGCCGGCCGGGGTGTGCGGACCATCAAGAAAGAAAGCGTGCGATCCTCATCGAGCTGACGCTCGCCGTCCCGCGGAGCTGTTAGCTATAGCTAGACTGTCCGGTTGCCGCGCGATCGCGGGCGCGAATGTCCCACCCGCACGGCGGCGGCGTGATCGTGATCGGCGCCCCGTAATCGTAGGGATCCGCCGTGGCGGGTTTCGCCGGGTCGACGGCACGGCGTGGCAGGCCCGTCTGTGCGCCGACGTACAGTTCGCCGTTGGTCTTCGCGTCGGCGTAGGCGTGGACCGGCGCGCCGTCGATCACGGTGTCCGGTTTGCGGACGACCTCGGTGGTCGTGTCCTTCTGCATCTTGTCGGTATCGAAGTATGTGGTGGTCCCACGGCTCTTCGCGCACCGCCACCCGCTCGACGCGCCGGGGAAGTCGTAGCGCGTGCGGATCTCCGTGCCGATTTGGAATATCTCCAACGACCCCTGGGCCGACTTGCCGGAGAAGTGCCGCTGGTCTGGCTGGACGAACTCCGCCACGCCCATCCCCCCGGCGCGGTCCATCGAATCCGGAGGCTTGGCAGGGCGTTGAGTTTGCGAAACGCGGCGATGATCTCGGCCTTCGCCGCGGGGTCCCCGACGGCCAAGGCCCACGGACCGAAGGCGGCCGGGGCGATGCCGCCGGCCACGGTTGCGCACACGACGAGCCACGTCGGCTTTGCAAGTCGCATTCTGCCTCCTTCGAGTCCCGGAGATTGTGTTTCCGACGCGCTGGCTTCGGGGCAACACGGCGCGCCTCGTACACATCTGACGCCGGTCGCACGGCCGGTACCCTTTCGCCTAATATGGAGGGGGAACATTGGTCGCCGAGGTGCATCTCATGCGCGAACTGGAAACGAACCGGCTGGTGATACGGCCGCTCACAACAGACGACCTCGACGCGTTCGCGACCCTCATACATGTATCATTTGGCGGGCCAAGCGACCCCGAGGCGTATCGCGAGCGGGTCACATACTACGCGCTGGGGGAAGCTGTCTTAGCCCAATTACATCAGCCGCCGTATGGCGATCGGGCCGTTGTCATGAGGGAGACCGGAAGGCTCATCGGCTCGGTCGGATTCGTTCCCTGCCTCGCGCCGTTTGGCCAGCTACCGTTCTTTGGCGGCGCTGAGAATTCGAAGTTCTCACCGGAAGTGGGCCTATTCTACGCCGTCTTGCCCGAGCACCGCGGTCGCGGGTTCGCGTCAGAGGCGGCCGCCGCGTTGACGCGCTTTGCGTTTGAGCATCTCAACGTGCGGCGCATCGTAGCGACCACCGAATACGACAACGTGGCGTCCAAGGCAGTGATGCGGCGGATCGGCATGACCGTGCAACACAACCCGCGGCCGACGCCTCAATGGTTTCAGGTCGTCGGAATACTGGAGGCCTGATGCGGTCTCGGGGAGGGCAACCGTGAAGGACGATCCGGCCATGGAGCGAGACTTGCTTCGGGAGCAAATAGCATTCTACCGTGCGCGCGCACCTGAGTATGGGCGATCAGGCGCCTATCAAGAACAATTCGAAACGGTGAAGCGCGTCCTGCGCACGATGGGTCCATTCGAGCACATCCTAGAGCTTGCATGCGGAACCGGAATTTGGACGAAAGAGCTGGTCAACATCGGACAGGAAATCATCGCCATTGATGCCTCTCCCGAAATGCTCGAACTCAACCGCTCCAGCGTCGCCGACGCCAGAGTGCAGTATCGGCAGGCAGACCTGTTCGAGTGGCAGCCCGAGAGTGAGTACGATTTGGTGTTCATGGCATTTTGGCTCTCTCACGTGCCGCCCGATCTTGTGGATACCTTTCTGGACAAGGTGCGGACCGCCGTTCGCCCCGGTGGCAAAGTGTTCATCGTGGACCAGTGCGAGGATTTCCGAGACAGGCCGATCCCAGAAAGACTAGGAATTCGTGAAACTCGAAGGACTTCTGACGGGCGTACCTTTGGCATTGTGAAAGTCTATTACCATCCGGCCTTACTCGCAAACAGATTAACCCGCTTTGGTTTTGATACGCGCGGACAGAGGGTGCACGACTCCTTTTTCTTCGTCTCGGGAACACGGGAGCCAATCTGACTGCCAGAATGAGGTGATGACTCGCGCGGACGATGTCTGGGGGGCCGACTGTGGAGCAAACCCAGTTCGACATCGATACGCATCCCGATGGCCTGGAGGTCGACCTTCTCAGGGATCGCATCGACACCTTCAACGTAGACGAGACGAAGATCTACGACTTCAAGGAACTCGCGATTTTTCTGCGCGATTCATCCGGGCAGATGATCGCCGGCATCTACGCTTACACCTGGGGAGGATGTCTGGATATCAAGTTGCTGTGGGTAAGCGAAGACATCCGCGGACGAGGGCTCGGATCGAAGTTGATGCAGGCTGCCGAGCGGGAGGCATTTGCCAGAGGCTGTCACGTTGCGATGCTCGGCACACACAGCTTCCAGGCGCCGGACTTCTACAAGCAACTTGGTTATGAGGAAATCGGTGTGCTCGATGGATACCCGATGCAGCACAAGAAGTATTTCCTGAAGAAGGCCCTTTCACGAAAGCAGCGACGCGGTTAGTCTCATCATGTTCAATCTTTCCGCCTTGAAGGGCAGGAGGGACTCGAGCCGGAGCCTCCCCACATCTTGACTTACTTGGTCGCCAGGTTACGGTTTGTACCCCGCAGGCCAGACGATAAATGTCCCGACCTGGCCGAGCGACGCGTGATTGTACTGCTCGCACAAGAAGTTGAATTGTCCGGGTGTCTGTGGCACGAACGTCACTTCAGCGGTCTTGCCGTTGTCGATCAGAACGTATTTCCAGCCGTCGCTTTTCGCCACACCTTGCTGCGCGTCGCCGGTCACGGTGTAGTTCAGGCTCTGAAAGAACGGGGACGCAATGCTGTGCGCTCGACCTGGATGGGCTTTGTCGTCGTTGGTGACCTGCAGCGTGATTCGATCTCCAACGTTCATCGTGACAATGCTGGGATCGAATCTGTACGACACCATCGATACCTTGATGATTCGCGTCGACGTGGTCTGCGCGGATGTCATCAGGCTCGCGCCGAGCAGCAGCGCCACCGCCAGAAACGTCGCCACGGTCAGCCGGATTTTCACGTGCATCCCTCCCCGCCTGCAGTCGCTTGCCTGATGATAGCAGTACCGCGGGCGACCTCCAAGTAACAGCGCCGTTACAGATGTGTGACATGATCCTCGCAATGGTAGGAGCTGAAGACTCGTCTGCTGACGATCCGTTACGGGCGTCCCAATCATCGGAGGGGTGGCTTCAGTTCGAATGAGAGTCTCCGGCCAACATAGCGGGTGCCGGCCCTGTTCAGAGTCCAGATCTTCCAGTGGCGGTCGGACAATCGAAACGGCGCGGAAGACAGGCTGAACCCGAGGCCGCACGGGGGACATTGCGCTGCAGCCGGCCCAACGGGTGTCCTTCTGCGCGCGCATTCACGCTCTGCGCGTTACCTTGGATTGTCCATCTGGGCCGCGGGCGGTCCCCGAAATATCGAGCCGCCGGGCCTGCGGGTCGCCGATGAGACCGCGCTGGTCGGCATCTCGGCCAGCCGGCAGAGGACCGGCAGCGTCCTCCGCTGAACGTCGGCAGTAATCGCGGCCCATTCTTGCGACCGTGGAGGTCGCCATGGCCGATGCACGGGCTTCGCGGCCGAACAACCTCCCGATGTCGCTGACCAGTTTCCTCGGGCGGGCGCGGGAAATCACCGAGGCCAAGCGTCTCCTCGCCCGCACCCGATTGCTCACCCTCACCGCAGCGGGGGATGCGGCAAGACCCGGCTCGCCCTGGGAGTAGCGGGTCGACTGCTGCCGGATTATGCCGACGGGGTGTGGGTTGCCGACTTGGCGGGCCTCTCCGACCCCGGCCTCGTCCCTCACACGGTCGTCGCCGCGTTGGGTGTGGCTGAACAGCCGGGGCGCTCACTCCCCGACTTACTGATTGACGCGCTACGTTCCAAATCGCTCCTGCTTCTGCTCGATAACTGCGAGCACGTACTGGACGCCTGCGGAAGACTGGCCGATGCCCTGTTTACGCCGGGGCCCGAACCTCCGAATCCGCGCGACCAGCCGCGAGCGGCTGGAAATCGCCGGCGAGTTGGCCTACCGCGTACCGTCGCTGTCGCTGCCCCGAGTCGACGCAGGGCTCGCGCCGGCAGGAGCGCGGCAATCTGAGGCGGTGTCGTTGTTCGTCGCCCGGGTGGACGATCGATTCGGACTGCTCACCATGGGGAACCGCGCGGCCCTGCCCCGACAACAGACGTCGCGCGCGGCGATGCCGCGGAAGGCTCGGGCGACCTCGCTCAGGCCGCGGAGTGGCTGGAGCGGCGCCGTGGCCCTGCATCGGGCGGGGGAGCACGTGGAAGCTTGCCCGGACGTTGAACTGTCTTGCCAATACGGCTCGCGCCGGCGGGGAGTATCCAAAAGCGGCGGCTCTCTATGAGGAGGCGTTACCGCTCCTGCGCGCCTGCGGAGAACAAGATTAAACTGGACAGACGCTCCATAACTTGGGATACGCGGTGCTTCGGCAAGGTGACCACCGGCGGTCCCGGGCGCTCTTTCGCCAGACCCTGACCGCGGCCGAGGAGCGCGGAAACAGGCGGACGGTCCTCAAGTGTCTTACGGGCTTGGCCGCCGCATCCGCGGAGCCCAAGCCGGGGTGGGCGTGACCACTACGCCCGGGTCACGGAGTGCCAGCGGTGGCGCGCGAACATGAGCCGCTGGGTGCAGGTCGCCGCGCACGGCTCAGGTGAACTCAGCCCCCTGGAAACGACTATGCAGCGTCATAGCGATCAAATCCAGAGGGATCCTTCACGATCCTCGCAGGCTTCTCGCCGAGCACCTTCTGCAGCAGGCCCAGAGCGTTCCGCTTCGATTCGTCGGCACTCTCGTCCATGGATTTGCCGGCCTCTTCGAAGGTCTTGTTGGTGATCGACTTCCCTGTTGGTTCGGCTCCAGCGTGCCCTACGCCCATAGGATTGTCCGGCATATTGCATCCGCAGTTGTAACACATAGCTCACTCCACCCCCTACCGGCCTCCGGTCAAGCCCGAGTTGCACCAGCGCCCGTCCTCGGTAAGTCACGCGACGCGGCACGATAGTTCTGCAGAGTCGCTAGGGGAGTCCTCTTGCAATCTCAATGTCGTTCGTCATTGAGGGGCCGGCGTAGGTTTCGCAATTCGGTCAAAATGACTGTAGGCAGAAAGCGTCTCTTTAGCTCAACAAGTCCTTGGCTCGCACCAGCGGCCATTTGGCCCCACCTCACACTGTCTCATCATGAGAACAGAATAACAGGTTCAAAGGTCGCACTTCAGCATCCATCGCGCGCCTCTGCTCCGATAAGCCTGCGCCCTTGCCGCCGTTCCGTCAACGGTCTTCGATCGCCAACGCGACGTCCTCCGGCCGCTGTTGACCGCCCGCGGCATCGGGCAACCCCTCAGCTAACGGCGGCGGTTGAGATCAGAATTCGCAAGGGGGGTCCGCGCGGATGTATCGCTTGCCCGTCTGTCGCGTGGCGTCAGTTCGCGAGGGAACCCTTAATGCGGAGACACGTCCGATCCGCAATCCCGGCGACGCCGCAACTATCGCGCGGGCGATCATCGGCGACGCGGACCGCGAGCACGTCGCGGCGCTGCTGCTCGATGTCAAACATCGCGTGATCGCCGTTCATCTTGTCGCGGTCGCTGCGCTCGACCATGCGCACGTCCATCCGCGCGACGTGTTCAAGTGCGCAATCCTCGCAAAACGCCGCGGCGCTCGTCCTCGCGCATGTGCACCCGTCGGGCGACCCGGAACCCTCCCGCGCCGACGTTGAGATCACCAGACGACTCGCGCAGGCCGGGGATCTCATCGGCCATTCGGCTGCTCGACCATGTCGTTCTCGGCGACCGGGGCCACGTCAGCCTGGCCGAGCGCGGTGCAGTCCTGCGCGATGCGAGATAGCGATGGTTATCCTCGCGTTGCTGGAGATCCCCGAGCCGCATGCCGCCGACGCGACCATTGAGACCGTTTGCGGCGGGTTCCCGTTCGCCAGCGTTTGCGGCGTGCCACGCAGCGAATCATCGCGACGCGCAGAGCCGCGGTGACGGTGCGGTTCGCCGTGTTGGCCCGGCCTCCTGCGATTTTGTGCGGACCCCTCTGGCGGGTATTCCAGGGTACTCCCGTGTAGCCGGGTAACACACCCCCATAAACGCCGGGACGCCCGGACCGCTTGATAAACAAGCGTTCCGGGCGTCCCGGGCTTTCGTTATTTGGTAGCGGGGGCAGGATTTGAACCTGCGACCTTCGGGTTATGAGCCCGACGAGCTACCGGACTGCTCCACCCCGCGCCGCTACCTCTGAACATTGGCGCCGCGCCAGCCGCGGCACAACCAAATTATACCATCTCGACCGCGGCTGTCAAAGCGAACCCGCTATCGCTTGGCCACCGCCGCCTTCACGAATTCGTCCGTGTAGGTCTTGCTGAGATCGATCTCCTTCGGATCGAGCTCCTTGTTGAAGGAGGCGAGCGCCTTGAGCACGGTAGGCGGGCCGTCGGGCGCCATCGCGCCGGTCGGGTTTGCTCGCGCCGACCGCCTCGTCGTCCTCAGCCATCGTGTGAGCGCTCCGATTCGCGCCGCGCGAGGGACCTCCTACCGGCGGGACGCCGTAGTTGCAGAAACCCACACGATTACCTCTCGCTCCCCACCGCACACCGCGCCAGACGCGTGATCGTCGCGATGATGGTTTCGCGGCTGTGTCCCGCCCTCGCCAGCGCGTCGTATGTCTCAAAGCTGATCACCGCGAACAGCACGTCTGCAGCGAGGTTCTGCCCCGGCTCTTTCTTTCGGGCCGCCGCCGCGCGTCGGACAATTTCGCGAACCGCGCGCCGGCGGCGCTCGTCGCGGGCCCGCATGCCCTTGGCGATCTCCGGGTCGAGCGCCGCCATGGCGCGCAGCCGTCGGATCACGCCCGGATCCGACGACCAGAACCCCACCAACTTGTGGATCAGCTTTCCGAGGGCAACCAACGAATCACGCTCGTGGACCACCTCCTCGATGCGCTGCATGTTGCCTCTGATCCTGAGGTAGTCGAACAAAGCTTCCAGCAGGCCGGGACGCGAGCCGAAGTGATAGTAGATCGTGAGGCGGGAGACGTCGGCGCGGCGGGCGATCGCGTCCATGCCGAGCTCGGTGTCCAAGTCTTGCGCAAGAACCCGGCGGGCGGCCTCGAGGATGCGATCGCGCGTCGCGGCAACGGCCGCCCCGCGTTTCTCCATGCTGTAGGCGCGAGGAGACATGCCCCGGTTCCCCCTCTTGACAATTAATCATACAGCATGATTGAAATAATAGCATAGAACCCGGTCGCGACGAAAGGACAACCAGCGATGGCCCGAGTCCGATCTCTGGAAGGGCGCAAGGCGGGCATCCTGACCGGCGTCATTCAAGGCTGGATGCGGTTGACGCTCGGCCGCCCGCTGAATGCGATCAAGGTGTGTGCGCGAGCCCCCGCACGGTGCTGGCCTCAGCGTTGTCCAACATGATTTTCGCCTCGGGACGGCGGGCCGGCACCTTGTCCGAGCGGGAGCGCGTCGCGTTGGAATACGCGGACCGCGTGAGCGCCACGCCGATCGACGTTCCGGACGAATTCTTCGCCGACCTCCGGCGGCTGTTCTCGGAACGGGAGATCGTCGAGCTGACGGCGCATATCGCGCACGAAAACTACAACGCCAAGGCGGCCAGGCCCCTGCGCGTTGACGCCAACAACTTCTGTGCGATTCCGGTTCACACTCAGGAACGTCGCTTTCTCACAAATTCTCGCTAGCATGGGGCTGCTCCACGATCCGTATGTGCTCCTGGCGGCGTCGGCGGCCGGGATGATTCTGGGGCTCGCCGGTGCGGCACTGGCGCTGTGGTGCGTCTCCGGCTTCGCATTTGTCGGCAGAGGGACTCCCGCACCCTTCGCTCCGCCTCGCCGGCTGGTGACACGAGGTCCTTACCGCTTCGTGCGCAATCCCATGTACATTGGCGTTGGGCTGACCCTGGTCGGTGCGGCGGTCTTCTACGAGTCGCCGACGCTTCTCGGCTATGCCGCTCTCTTTGTCCTCGCCGCTCATCTGTTCGTGGTCTGGTACGAGGAGCCCACGTTGAGGCGAACGTTCGGGCACGAGTATCTGGCCTATTGCGCCCACGTCAGGCGCTGGCGGCCCCGCCGGCCACCAGCGCCCACAGAAGATCGGTCTCGCTCGCGGTGATGGCGCGGCACGCCAGCGCCCCGAGCACGTGGCGAACCACCAAGGTGCCCGCGATGATCACGTCGGCGCGCTCCGGTTGCAGACCCGGCAGCCGCCGGCGGGCGTCCAGGGGCAGGCGGCACATCGTCGCGAGCAGGCCCTCGACGGCCTCCGCCGTCACCTCAAACCCGTGGACGCGATCGGGATCGTAGGGTGACAGGCGCTGGACCATGGCCGCCAGGGTGGTGACCGTCCCTCCCACGCCCACGAGACGCCGCGTCTGGGGACGCAGGGGAATGAGCACCGGGTCGAGGGATGCGGCGAGCGTGCCTTCGAGCGCGGCGATTTCGCCGCGATCCGGCGGATCGTGCGCGAGGGCGCGGCGCGTCATGACGACGCTTCCGACGGGGAGACTGCGGCTGCCCTGGATCCCGCGCCGCGCCGTCCCCCACGTGAGCTCGACGCTGCCCCCCCCGACGTCGAGGACCAGCGCCGGTGCGGCCGGGTCGAGATCACGAAGGCCCGCGATCACCCCATCGAAGCCGAGGGCCGCCTCCTCCTCGCCGCTCAGCACCCGCACCGGCACCGGTAGTCGGGCGAGCAGCATCTCGGGATTGCGTGCGGCGCGGAGGGCGTAGGTGCCCGCGACGAGCGGCCGCGGCACCCCGAGCGCTGCCGCGCGGGCCACGTACGCCTCGACCACGGCGGCGGTGCGGGCAGCCGCCTCCGGCGTGAGCAGGCTTCCGGCGTGCAGCGCGTCACCGAGGCGGGTGATCGTAAGCGCCCGCTCGACCGGATGCACCTCGGGATGAGGCCCGGCCTCGGCCACGTCGGCCACCAGCAGGCGGACGGAATTCGTCCCGATGTCGATCGCGCCGCGCCGCGTCATACGGAGGGAAACCGCCGCGCGCGGTGGGGACGGACGGCACGGCGAAGCAACGCCGACTCAGTACAAGTTCAGGAGTTTCGTCAGACGATCACGCAGGCGCGCCGGGGCCTGCTCGCCGCCGCACGCGCGCCGGACCATCTCCTTGAGCCGGCGCTCGAACTCGGCGTGGGAGAAGCACTCGCGGCACTGCGTGAGGTGCTGGCGCAGGTCGTCCGACGCCACGAGGTCCAGCTCCCCGTCGAGGTACTGCCACATCTGGTCCAGGCACTCCTGGCAGTTCACGGGGCCGCCTCGCGGACCAGCCGCCTGTCGCGGGCGTACTCCCACAGGCGGCGGCGCAGGGCGTGCCGGCCTCGGTACAGGCGCGACATGACCGTCCCCACCGGGATGCCGAGCACCTCGGCCGCTTCCCGGTACGCGAATCCGTGCACGTCGACCAGGAGGACCGCGGCGAGAAACGGCAGCGGCAGCGCCTCCAGGCCCTTCCGCACCTGGGCATCCACGATCCGATCGAGGACCTCGCGCTCGGGATTACCGGACTCGCCGAGGGCCATCCCGTCGCGGGTCTTGCCGTACAGGTAGAGCGCGCCGACGTCGTCGGCGGGCACGACTTCCGGCTCCCGCGACTGCTTGCGGTGGGTGTCGAAGTGCGTGTTCATTAAGATTCGGTAGAGCCATGCCCGGGCGTTGGTGCCGGGCTCGAAGGTGTGAAACGACCGCCACGCCTTGAGCATCGTTTCCTGGACCAGGTCTTCCGCGGAGGCGGTGTTGCGGGTGAGCCGGCGTGCGGTGGCGTACAGGCCGTCCAGGTGCGCGCCGATCAGGCGCTCATAGGCGCTGCGGTCGGCCGCGGCAATGGTCACGCCTTGCTGAGGGGTACCAGCGCGGGACGGCCGATGATGTCCGCGAGGGTGGTCCGGTTGAGCACGTCCTCCGTCGCCGCCTTGACGGCCTGCCAGACCGGCCGGAGACCGCACCCTGGCGCGTAGATGCAGTGGGCGTCCTCTTCCTCGACGCACAGCCACGGCGCGACGGTGCCCTCCAGGACCAGGAACGCCTCGCCTACGGTCACGCCTTCCGGCGGGCGCGCCAGCACGTGTCCGCCGCTCGGCCCGCGCTTGCTCTGCACGAGGCCGGCCCGTCGCAGCGTGGTGAGGAGCTGATTGAGGTAGGGTTCCGGGAGCCCCTGCCGGCGCGCGATCTCATGGCTCTGCACCGGCCCCTCCCCGTAGTGCTGGGCGAGGTCGATCAGCGCTCGAATGCCGTACTCCGCCCTGGCACTGACTTTCACGTCACAAGCACTTCCTCTTCGAGCTCCGTCTTGACGGCGTGCCCGCCCTCATCGACCACGGGCTTCCCGTCACCGTCGGTCTTCTCGAGGATCCGCCACGCCCGCACCTGCGGATCCGCCGGGTCCCGCAGCGATACGATCACGTACCGGGCGTCCGGATACATGGCCAGCACCTTGTCGGTCTTGCTCGGCTTGGGCTCCGTCTGCGGATGCGAGTGGTAGATGGCGACGAGTCCCCACCCCCGTTCATCCATGAGGCGGAACGCCCGGAGCTGATCATGTGGATCCAGCTCATACCGCGTCCGCGGCGTCCCGTCCACGTTTCGACCCGGGAATACCTCCTCGACGGTATCGCCCCGGCCGAGCAACATGCCGCAGCACTCGTTCGGCGCTTCGGCGCGCGCCTGTGCCACGATTTGTTCGCGTTGCGCCCAGGTCAGGCGTACCGCCACCGGTTCGGATTCCTTTCCGCCACGATTGTAGCCCAACTGTCCGAAAACGGAAAGCCCCCGGACCCCCGCGCCCCTCTCCCGGGCACTCGCCGGTGCGGAGCGAATCCCTGGGGGCGGACGTCACGCAAGGTCCCGCCACAGCGGGGTGCTGAAGTAGCGGTCCCCGGCGTCCGGGGCGACGACGACGATCACCCCCTCGCGAAGCCGGGCGGCCAGATGCAGCGCCGCTTCCACAGCGGCGCCGGCCGACTCGCCGACCAGCATTCCTTCTTCTCGCGCCAGACGCCGCGCCATCGCGTAACCCGCCTCGGTGCCCATCGGGACCGTCTCATCCTGCACCGACGGATCGTAAATCCCGGGGATGATCGAGGACGCGATGTGCTTCAATCCTTCCAGTCCGTGCAGCGGGCCGTCCGGCTCCACGGCCACGACTCGGATTCGCGGGTTGGCCTCGTGGAGCCGGCGCCCCGTCCCGACGACCGTGCCGGTCGTGCCGAGTCCCGCCACGAAGTGCGTGATGCGGCCGGCCGTCTGCTCGAGGATCTCGACGGCCGTGGTATCGTAGTGCGCCCGCCAATTGGACGGGTTGTTGTACTGGTCCGGCTTGAAATACCGTTCCGGCGCCTCGGCGTAGATCTGGCGCGCCAGCAGAATCGCCCCGTCGCTGCCCTCCAGCGGATCGGAGAAAACGATCCGCGCGCCGTACGCGGCGATGATGTGCTTGCGCTCCGCGCTCGCGCTGGCCGGCATCACGAGTTGCACCGGGTAGCCCTTCACCGCGCCGATCATCGCGTAGGCGATGCCTGCGTTTCCGGACGTCGAGTCGAGGATCGTGACGCCCGGCCGGAGGCGCCCCTCCCGCTCCGCGTCCGCGAGCATCCGGAGGACCGGCCGGTCCTTGACGGAGCCGCCCGGGTTGAACCATTCCGCTTTGACGTACACCTCCACCGCGCGGGGCAGGTGCCGGGCGAGGCGCCGCAGCCGGAACAGCGGGGTGTGGCCGATCCGATCCAGCAGGGACGTCCCCGATGCCGGGGGCAGGCCGGCGTAGGCGGTGCCGGGCTGCACGGTGGCGTCGTTCATCGGCTACTCGTCGAACAGAAATGTGGGCTCGGCGTAGTGGCGCACCCCGTGCGCCTGCCAGCGCTGCCGCAGTTGCGCGTCCAGCGCCGCTTGCTTGATGGGGAGCGCGCCGGCATCGGCCAGCCAGGCGAGGGGCGTGTTGAGACGCAGCGCCCGCCCGGGAATCACGTGCCGCGTGATGCCGGCCGGCAGGCAGCCCCCGCCGAGCGCCAGGGCTACGATCTCGGATTTTACGAACCGCCGAAACAGGATCAGCGCGCCCGCGCCGTACGTCGCCGCGAGTTCGTCGAGCCGCCCGTCTTCGGTCCGGTGCACCGGCCGGCCGTGATAGAGCGCGACCACCCGGCGCAGCGCGTCCGCGGCGGCCGCCCCGCGGCCGGGATCGCGGAGCACCGCGGCACCCTGCGCGTCGACGATCGCCGCGATCCCGTCCCCGGCGGCGATGTGCGATTCGGCCGCGGCCTCG
>DASYZR010000114.1 GCA_035945995.1 bacterium | reverse complement strand
TCAAGAGGTTCGCCACGGGCCGATGGTCCATCCACGCGTCCCCCCGGTTCATCGCCCGCTCCCGGCCCCGCCCGCGGTTTTCGTGGTTGTAGCACTTGGTCTGCCGTTGATACAGTTCATCATACCGGTTTTTGGGGCCCGCGCGGGGACAAGTGGTCTTACCGTCTTCCGCGCGACTGGACCTTCACCGCGGCCGCGGGAGCGGCGACAATCAGTCTCGTGAAGCACACGCTCGGGTTGTGGCAAGGGGTCGCCTTGTACGTCGGCGCCGTCCTGGGGACGGGCGTCCTCGTGTTGCCGGCGATCGCCGCCGAGACCGCGGGGCCGGCGTCGGTGCTGGCCTGGGTGGGCCTGGCCGTGCTGTCGTTTCCGCTCGCGCTCACATACGCCGCCCTCTCGCGCGAGCGGCCCGACGCCGCGGGCTTCTCCGGTGCGGTCGAGCGGGCCTTCGGCTCACGATGGGGCGCGGCCGCCGGATGGATCTTCCTGGCTCAGGTCCCGACCGGGTCCGTAATCGCGGCCCTGATCGCCGGCAGGTACGCGGCGAGCCTCATCGGCGGCGGACGGGAGGCGGAGTTCGCCCTCGGCGGCGGACTCGTCGTCCTCGCCTACGTCCTCAATGCCGCGGGGTTGCGGGTGAGCGCACGCGCGCAACTCCTCTCCGTCGGCGCGATCGCCGCGGGCCTGATCCTGGTCGTCGGCCGCACGCTCGGCCACGTTGACCGGTCGGCGTTCCTGCCGTTCGCGCCGCACGGGCCGGGCGTCGTCGGTCTCGCCGCGCTCCAGTTGTTCTGGGCCTTCGTCGGGTGGGAGGCGATTACGCCGCTCGCCGCCGATTTCGAGAACCCGCGGGACATTTCGCGCGCCAGTCTGCTCGCGGTCGTGATCGTGGGGCTGCTGTACGTGGCTCTCGCAGTCGCGACGGTCGGCACGCGCGCGTACGGCCGGGCCCTGGGGCCGCAGGCTCCGCTCGTCTCGATGGCGGCCGGCACGTTCGGGCCGGCCGCGGCGCTGGTGGTCGGCGTGTCGGGCTTCGTGCTGTCGTTCGCGCCCCTGAACGCGTACACCGCCGGCATCAGCCGCCTCATGTGCGCGCTCGGCCGCCGCGGCCAGCTGCCCGCCTGGGTCGGCGTGGCGCCGGCATCGGGCACGCCGCTCCGCGCGCTCGGCGTCATGGGAGCGCTGTGTGCCGCCGCGGCCGCGGTCTCGTATGTCGCGGGGTGGAATATCGCCGACCTGCTGCCGCTGTCCACCTCCGCGTTCATCGCGACGTACGTGCTGTCGATGGCCGCGGCGGTCCGCCTGCTCCGTCCGCCGCTCCGGTACGCCGCGGCCCTCTCCCTGGCGGCGTGCGTGGTCGTGCTGGTCTTTGCCGGCCCGCTGCTGGCCGCGATCGCCGGCGTCGCGGCGTGTTCCCTCGGATACCAGCGGCTCGTTGCCCTCCGACGCCCCGGAGGCGGCGGCCGGGTCGGCCGTCGAATCTGGACCGGCGGCGAGGAGACGCCGCGGTGACCTCCGGGTACAATGCGGACGTGTGATGCGTCCGGCATGTTGCACCGCTTGGAGGATCCCGCCGTGACGACGCTCGCAGACGGTCTCGTGGCGTACTTCGACTACCTCGTGCTCGCCCGGGGGCAACTGCTCGAGTGGGTGCGCCGGGCGCCGCCGTCCGCGTACACCCAGCCGTTCCCCATCGGACGCGGCTCGATTCGAGCCACGCTCCTGCACGTGGCGGGCGCCGAGTGGGGGTACGCCGAGGTATTGGAGAAAGGCGAGGTGAGCGGGGAAGAGATCTCGCAGAACAACCCGTTCACCGTGGAACGGCTGCCTGAGCTCGAGCCGTTCGTCGCCGCCTGGGACCGGCAGCGGCCGGTCACGCGGCAGGCGCTCGGCGGCCTTGGGGATCCCGCCCGTCCCACGGTGATGGTCGCGCGCCGCATGACCCCGCCGATGCGATTCCAGTTGACCGCCGGCGGGATCGCGGGACAGGTGCTCTTTCACGAGATCCACCACCGTGCGCAGGTCATGGCGATGCTGCGCCAGATCGGGATCGCCGCCGAGAACCTCGACTACAGCGTGCTGATGGTGCAGCGAACGCCGCTCAGTTAGGGTCGCGAACACGGGCGGGCGGATGCGACGGATCGAGGCGGGACGGCACGCGCCGCTCTTGCCGCGCCGCAAGTATTCCGGGGAGGTGAGCGATGGAACGGCGGACATTTTCGTCCGGCACGCCGTGGGAGCCGGTTGTCGGGTACTCGCGGGCCGTCCGCATGGGACCGACCGTGCACGTGGCGGGGACCACGGCGACCGATGCCGCGGGCCGGATCGTCGGCGCGGGCGACGCCTACGCGCAGGCGGTGCAGATCTTCAAGAACATCGACGCGGCCTTGCGAGGGCTCGAATGCCGCCTGGAAGATGTTGTGCGCACCAGGATCTTCGTCGTCAACATCGCGGACTGGGAAGCGGTCGGACGGGCGCATGGGGAGGTGTTCCGCCACATCCGTCCCGCCTGCACGCTCGTGGCGGTGACCCGGCTGGTCGATCCGGCGATGCTCGTCGAGATCGAGGCGGATGCCGTCGCCCCTTGACAACGGGCAAATATTTCGGTAATTTCCGAAATATGGAAGCTATTGGGAAGGCTCCCTCAATGGACGAATCGCGGGCACGCGGCGGGACGGAGGAAGTCGCCCGGTACGCGGACATGTTTTCGGCGATCGGCACCGAGGCCCGGCTCCGGATTCTGCGGCTGCTCCTCTCGGCGCATCCGCAGGGCCTCGTGGCCGGCGACATCCAGGCGGAGCTGGACGTGCCGGCGTCGACGTTGTCCCACCACCTCGAAAAACTGCGTCACGAAGGTCTCGTCGGCGTGCGGCGGGAGGGCACGTTCCTTCGGTACACCGCGAGCACCGGCACCCTGCGCGACCTGCTGGGGTTCCTGTACGCCGAATGCTGCACGCGCACCGGCGCCGTCGATCCCAAAGAGATCGCGTGGGTGAGCGTGGCCGCGCCAAACCGCAAGACGCCTCGGGGGTGATACGATGGAGCGCCGGATCGACATCAAAGAGGCGGTGAGGGAGAAGTACGCCGACGCCGCGCGCCGCGTCGGCGCCCCGGAACGCGGGCAGGCCCCAGAGCGCGGCGGCGACTGCTGCGGAAGCGTCGGCGGCTGCGGCACACCGGGCTGCGACGATCCCATCACCGCAAACTTGTACGGTGCTCACGACATCGGCGATCTGCCGCCGGAGGCCGTCCTCGCGTCGCTCGGCTGCGGCAATCCCACCGCGCTGGCCGACCTGCGGCCGGGAGAGACCGTCCTGGACCTCGGGTCCGGCGGCGGGATCGACGTCCTCCTGTCCGCCAAGCGGGTCGGACCGTCGGGGAAGGCCTACGGTCTCGACATGACGGACGAGATGCTGGCGCTGGCGCGGGAGAACCAGCGGAAGGCCGGCCTCGAAAACGTCGAATTCCTCAAGGGCGAGATCGAGCACGTCCCGCTGCCCGACGGCTCCGTGGACGTCATCATCTCGAACTGCGTCATCAATCTGTCCGCGGACAAAGACCGGGTCTTCGCCGAAGCCCACCGCGTGCTCCGGCCCGGCGGCCGGTTCGCCGTGTCGGACGTCGTGGTCCGGGGTGAGGTGCCGCAGGACATCCGGCGCAACATGGAGTTGTGGGTCGGCTGCGTGGCGGGCGCGCTCGAAGAATCCGAGTACATCTCGAAGCTCGCCCGCGCGGGGTTTACCGGGATCGCGATCGAGCCGACGCGGATCTACGCGATCGACGACGCGCGGGCGTTCCTCTCCGGCCGCGGCGTCGACGTGGACGCGGTGGCGCCGCTCGTCCGGGAGAAGTTCATGAGCGCGTTCGTCCGCGCGCGAAAGCCGGGTCCGGCGTAGACCGCGCACCGGGCCGGGCGCCGGAGACGCGACTCAGCGCGCGCCGACGGCGAGCGATCGGAACGCCACCAGGATGCCCGAGATGATCAGCGCGGACGAGAGCACCTGGACGAGCGCGACCGGCTCGTGCAGCACGAGCCCGCCGAGGATCATGCCGAAGATCGGCAGGAGATTGTTGAAGAGCATCGCGTAGTCCGCGCCGAGGTCGCGCACCGCGGCGCTCCAGCAGGCATACGCGACCGCGGACGGCCCGATCGCGAGGTACAGCAGCACCGGAAGGTGCGCCCGGACCGCCGCCCACAGATGGGCGGGATGCTCGACCGCCACCACGGCCAGCAAGAACGGAAACCCGGCCAGCATCGCGCCGGACGTCACGACGAGCGGCGACAGCGTCAGGCTGAGGCGCTGCACGCCGAGGTTGTAGAAGCCCCACGTGACCATCGTGGCGATCACCAGGAGCGCGCCGGGATCCGCCTCCAGGCGCGCGCCGCCCGTGCTGCCGAACGCGGTCACGAGGAACGCGCCCGCGACGGAAATCGCAAGGCCCCGGAACAACCCGGGCGAGAAAGACGCCATGCCGACGAGCACCGCGATCGTCGCGGTTACGAGCGGGCTCGCGGCGTTGAGGATGATCACGTTCGTCGCGAGACTCCAGTGCAGCGCCAGGTACGTGAGGTATTGACTCGTGACGATGCCGAGCAGGCCGAGGCCCACCATCGGGCCCACCAGCCGGCGGCCTTCGCGCGGCCACTCGTGCGTCGCCAGGATCCAGAGGCCCATCGGCACGCCGGCGACCAGCGCCCGGAAGGCCGCGATCGTCCCCGGCGTGAGGGCGTTGCGGAGCTCGCGGCCGATCATGAAGTTCGTGCTCCAGATCACCATCGCCGCGATGGCGTAGAGCTGGCCGCGGCGGATGTTGGGGGGAGACGGCGTCACGACGGCTCCCAGTGTATAATGCAGCCGTGGCGCGTACCACCCCTCCCGCAGGCCCCGGCTCCGGGGTCATCGTGGCCAGCCATCTCACCAAGCGGTTCGGCGGCGCCGTCGTCGTCGACGACGTGTCGTTCGCCGTGCCGGCCGGTGCGATCGTCGGGTTTCTCGGGCCGAACGGCGCGGGCAAGACGACGACGATCGGGATGCTGCTCGGGCTCCTGCGGCCGACGCGGGGGCGCGTCGAGATCCTGGGCCTGCCGATGCCCGAGGCGCGCCAGGCGATTCTCGCGCGCGTCAATTTCACCTCGCCGTACGTGTCGCTGCCGGGCAACCTCACGCTCGGCGAGAACCTCACCGTGTTCGCGCGGCTGTACGGGGTGCGCAAGTCGCGCGGGGAGATGGAGGACCTGCTCGGGCGGATGGGCCTCCCGGGCCTGTGGCGCCGCCGCACCGGGCAGCTCTCGTCCGGCGAGGGGACGCGCTTCGGACTGGTCAAGGCGCTGCTCAACGATCCCGCAGTACTGTTCCTCGACGAGCCGACCGCCAGCCTCGATCCCGACGGCGCCGACCGTGTGCGCGCGGCGCTGCGCGCGATCCGCGCCGAGCGGGGGATGACGATCTTCTACACCTCGCACAACATGCAGGAAGTCGAGCGGCTGAGCGACCGGATTCTGTTCCTGCATCGCGGCCGCATCATCGCCGACGGCGCGCCCGGCGACGTGCTGCGGCGGTTCGACCGCGCGACGCTCGAGCAGATGTTCCTCGATCTCGCGCGCGAAGAGGCCCCCGTGTGAGCGCCGCCGCCGTCCCCGCCGGGGGGCCGGTCCGGAGGGCTGTTCCGAGCCCGGGCTTCAGCCTGGAGCGGGTGTCGGGCCTGCTGCTGCGGCAACTGTATCTCTACCGGCGCAGCATGATCCGGTCGCTCGAGGTGGTCTACTGGCCGGTGCTCGATCTCCTCGTATGGGGCTTCCTCAGCGTATACGTGGCGAAGCTGCGGGGCGGCGGGGCGGTCGCGATCGCGTTTCTGGTCGGCGGGATGATTCTGTGGGACATCTTCTTCCGGGTCCAGCAGGCGATCTCGGTCTCGTTCCTGGAGGACATCTGGACCCGCAATCTCGTGAACGTGTTTGTGAGCCCGATCAGCATCCCGGAGTTTCTCGGCGCGACGATGTTTCTCGGCGTCGTCAAAGTCGTGGTGATCGGCCTGTTGCTGTCGGGTCTCGCGCTCGCGCTCTACGCGTTCAACATCTTCCCCTACGCGCCGGCGCTCCTGCCGTTCGTCGTGAACCTGATTCTGTCCGCGTGGGGGATGGGGATCATCACCACGGCGCTCATTCTCCGGTACGGTCAGGGCGCCGAGGTGCTGGCGTGGGCCGTGGCGTTCCTCTTCCAGCCGTTCTCCGCGGTCTTCTATCCCGTGCAGATCCTGCCGCCGGCGCTGCAGCACGTCGCGTGGCTGCTCCCGACCACGTACGCGTTCGAGGGCATGCGGACGGTGCTGGCCGGGCGGACGCTTCCGTGGGGATACGCCGGGTGGGCCCTGGTCCTGAACGGGGTGCTCTTCGCGATCGCGGCGGGGGTCTTCGCCCGGGTGATGTGGGTCGCGCGGGAGCTGGGACTCCTTATGCGCACGGAGGGATGAACCCGGTGTCCGAGCCGTCCGCGCCCGCCGCCGCCGCGCCGCCGCGCGTCCTGGCCGGGACGTCGGGGTTCGGGTTCAAGGAGTGGAAGGGCGCGTTCTATCCGGCGGAGCTGCCGGCCGACCGGTTCCTGGCATACTACGCGGCGCGCCTGCCGACCGTGGAGATCAACGCCTCGTTCTACCGGATGCCGGCCGCCGAGACCTTCGAGGCGTGGAAGGCCCAGACCCCGGAGGCCTTCCGGTTCACGATCAAGGCGCACCGCCGCATCACGCACATGAAGCGGCTGCGCGACGTCGACGACGACGTGCGGTGGCTGTACGAGCGCGTGACGGTGCTGGGGCCGCGCCTCGGCCCGGTGCTGTTCCAGTTCCCGCCGACGTTCAAGCGCGATCTTCCGCTCCTGCAGCAGTTTCTCGCGAGCCTGCCGCCCCTGCCGTATGTGGCGCTCGAGTTCCGGCACGCGACGTGGCACGACGACGCGGTCTACGAGACGCTGCGAACCTATCGGGCCGCGCTGTGCATCGCCGAGGACGATGATTCGGCCGATCCCCGCGTGCATACGGCGCCCTGGGGATACTACCGGCTGCATCGCCTGAAGTACACCGACGAGGACCTCGGCGCGTGGGCCGAGCATCTCGGGACCGTGCCGGATCTGCGCCCGGTATTCTGCTATTTCACGCACGACACCGGGCCCGAGGCCATCACGTATGCGGAGCGGCTCATGGCGCTCTCTGCGGGCCCCGCGGATGCGGGACGGCGATGACGCTCGAGACGTACCGGCGGAAGCGAAGCTTCGAGCGGACGCCCGAGCCCCGCGGTGAGGGCGCCCCGGCCCGCGCCGGAGGCCCGAGCGGCGCGGGGCAGCCGCCGCGCTTCGTCGTCCAGGAGCATCACGCGACGCGCCTGCACTGGGACCTGCGGCTCGAGATGGCCGGCGTGCTGCGCTCCTGGGCCATTCCCAAAGGCCCGTCGCTCGACCCCGCGGACAAACGGCTGGCCGTCCTCGTCGAGGACCATCCGATCGAGTACGGCGACTTCGAAGGCGTGATCCCGCCGGGCAATTATGGAGCCGGCACCGTGCTGTTGTGGGACCGGGGGACCTACACCTGCCGCGAAGGCGACCCCGCCGCGGCGTTCGAGCGGGGCAAGCTCACGCTCGATTTCGACGGCGAGCGCCTGCGGGGCGAGTTTCACTTCGTCCGGACGAAGCGCAACAACGGGCGGGACTGGCTGCTCTTTAAAGGAAAGGACGAGTACGCGGAGAGCGGGTTCACCGCGGCCGGCCGCCGCTCGGTGGCCAGCGGGCGCACCATCGAGGAGATCGCCGGGGACCGCGGGTCGCGGTGGACGTCCGGCCCCCCGGACGAGCGCAGGGCCGTTCTGCCGCTTCCACGATCGGCGCGCGCGTCCGCCAAGCCGGCGCCGCGCCGGGGTGCGGCGCGCCGCGCCGTGGCCACCGATTCCTTTCCCGCGCCGTTTCGTCCCATGCTGGCCGAGCCGGCGCGCGAGCCGTTCGACCGCGCCGGATGGTTCTTCGAGGTCAAATGGGACGGCGTGCGCGCGCTCGCGTTCCTGAACCGGCAGGGCCCGGCGCAGGCGATCGTCCTGTACGGGCGCAGCCTCCGCCGGCTCAACGCGCAGTTTCCCGAGATCGTCGACGCGCTGGCGGAGGTCGACGTGGCGAGCGCCGTGTTGGACGGCGAAATCTTCGCGCCGAACGACGAGGGCCGGCCGAGTTTCCACCGCCTGCAGCAGCGCTTGCACCTCAACGCCGAAGCGGGCGACCGCCCGGCCGCGGGGGAGGTGCAGGTGGCCTACGCGGTGTTCGATTGTCTCTACCTCGACGGCCGGGATCTCCGGACTCGTCCCTTCGTCGAGCGCCGGGCGGCGCTCGACGCTCTCGCCCTGCCGGCCGGGCTCATCAAGGCCGACGTCGTCGAGGAGCGCGGCACGACCCTATTCGACGCGGCCCGCCGGCACGGGTTCGAGGGCATCGTGGCCAAGAAGGCCGCGGGCGTCTACCGGCCCGGGGTCCGCAGCGCCGACTGGATCAAGATCAAGATCCGCAGGACGCTCGAAGCCGTGGTCGGCGGGCTGACGCGCGGCCGGGGGGCCCGGTCGACGTCGTTCGGCGCGCTCGTGTTGGGGCAGTACGACGACACCGGCGCGCTCGTCCACATCGGGCAGACGGGCGGCGGTTTTGCCGAGACCGACCTGGCGCGGCTCCGCCGCCGGCTCGGACCGCTCGAGACCAAGGGCTGTCCGTTCGCGAAGCGGCCGGACGTGCCCGGCCCCGTCACGTGGGTCCGGCCCGAGGTCGTCGTCGAGGTCGAGTACGGCGAGTGGACGCCCGACGGGTTGCTGCGCTTCCCGACTTTCGTCGGCCTGCGGGACGACGTCGCGCCGCGGGAGGTGCGCCTCGAGCGCCCGGCGCCCGCAGACGCTCCCTCCGCGGCACCGGCGGAAACGACGGCACGGCCGGCGGCGCGGCCCGTCCCGGCCGCGGCCCCGCGGTCCCGCCCCACCTCCCCGGCGCTCCGGGTGCGGCCGCCGCAGGACGTCGCCTTCACCAACCTGGACAAAGTCTTCTTCCCGGGCACCGGCTACACGAAGGGGGACGTGATCGAGTACTATCGCCGTATCGCGCCCTACCTCGTGCCGCACCTGCGAGACCGGCCGCTCACGCTGCGCCGGTGGCCGAACGGCATCGACGGCGACGATTTCTTCCAAAAGGACGCGCCCGACGCGCCGCCGTTCGTGCGGACCGAGCGGGTCTGGTCCGATCAGGGCGATCGCAACAATCAGCTCATCATCGGCGCGGACGAGAGGGTGCTGCTGTGGCTGGCGCAGCTCGGGTGCATCGAGATGCATCCGTGGTTCTCCCGCGTCACGCCGATCTCACCGGCGCGGGAGGGATGGCCGCGCGGGGCGAGGCGGCCGACGACCGTCTTCGGCGGCTCGGAGGCGGCGATCGCGTCGAGCACGCTCAACTTTCCCGACGTCGTCGTGTTCGACATCGACCCGTTCATTTTTCCGAAGGGCGAGACGCCGGTGGTGCGCCACGGCGAGAAGGATCCGGACTACAGCCGGCGGGGCTTCGCCGGCGCCCGCCGGGCCGCGCTCTGGGTGCGCGAGGCGCTCGACGGGCTCGGTCTGCGCGCCTTCGTCAAGACCTCCGGCAAGACCGGGCTCCACGTCCTGGTCCCGATCCGGCGCCGCTACACCTACGCGCAGACGCACGCGTTCGCCAAGACGCTCCTCGAGTGGCTGGCGGCGGGGCATCCCGATGAACTGACGACCGCCTGGCCCGTGGAGCAGCGGATCGGCAAGGTCTTTCTCGACTACAATCAGAACGCGCGCGGCAAGACGATGGCGAGCGTCTACAGCCTGCGGCCGATTCCCGAGGCGGCGGTCAGCGTGCCGGTGACGTGGGAGGAGCTCGAGGCGGGGTTCGATCCGCTGCAGTGGACCATCGTCACGGTGTTCGACCGCCTGGCGCGCGCCGGCGATCTCTGGGCGGGAATCCTCGACGCGGCCCAGGAGTTGAACCTCGACGGCGGCGAAAAGTCCCGGGCCAAGTAATCAACGGCTCATTCGGAGGCGCGGGTTCGATGGCTCAAGACCGAGCAACGCAGCTGTGGTTCGACGGCAAGATCGTACCCTGGGACGAGGCCACGGTGCACGTCTCGACCGCGACGGTGCTGCGCGGCGCCAACATCTTCGAGGGCGTGCGCGCGTACTGGAACGCCGACGAGCGCGAGCTGTACATCTTTCGCAACGCCGACCACATGGCGCGCCTGTGGAACTCCGCGAAGATCATGCGGATGCCGATCCCGTGGTCGGCGGACGAGCTGACCCAGGCCGAGATCGACGTGATCAAGGCGAACAAATTCCAAGGGACCGTCTGGTTCCGGCTCACCCTGTACGCCGGCGAAGAAGAGGGCGCGGCGCAGGCCGGCCAGGAGCGCGTGGGCGGGTTTATCCTGCCGCGTCTGGCGCCGCACGGCAAGGGGATTGCGGAGGGCGTCGACTCGTGCGTGAGCACCTGGACGCGGATCGCGGACGTCTCCGTGCCGCCGCGCGTGAAGGCGGGCGCCAACTATCACAACTCGCGGTTCGCCTGGATGGAGGCCCGGTTGAACGGCTACAGCGGGTCGCCGATCATGATGAATGAGCGCGGCAAGGTCTCCGAGGGCCCGGGCGCGTGCTTCATGATGATCCGGGGCGGCCGGTTGGTCACGCCGCCGATCACGGCCAACATCCTGGAGTCGATCACGCGCGCCACGGTGCTCGACCTGGCCCGCGACGTGTTGCGCATCCCCGTCGAGGAGCGCGAAGTGGACCGGACCGAGCTGTACATCGCGGACGAGGCGTTCTTCTGCGGCAGCGGCGCGGAGGTCACCCCGGTCAACACGGTCGATCGCTACCCCGTCGGGTCCGGGCGGCCGGGACCGCTCACGCGGAAGCTTCAGGAACTGTACTTTGCGGTCGCGGAAGGCCGGGTGCCGGAGTACCGGCACTGGCTCACGCCGGTGTACAAGTCGGTGACCGCGCGCACGTAAGGCGCACCGTGGGCGGGACGTCAGCGGTCGCCCGCGGCCGCGGGTATCCGCCGGACCAGAGCATCGGCCGGCGGCCGCTTTACGGCCTCGCGAACGACGTGCGGGTACGGCGTTGACTCGACCACGAACTCCGCGCCGAACAAGAAGCAGCAGGCGAGCGCGTACACCCAGACGAGCAGCGCGATGAGGGCCTGCACCTGGTGGTACAGGGTCGAGTAGTCCGCCACATCCTCGAGATACCAGCCGATGCCGATCGCGATGACATGCCAGAGGATCGTGGCCACGAGCGCGCCGAGCCAGGCGTCGCGCCAGCGAATGCGGACGTTCGGCATGACCTTGTACCCGACCCAGAAGACGCCGAACTGCGCCACCGACGTAACGACCGACAAGAAACTCGCCGGGCCGCTCCGCGGCAGGCGCGGATGTCCCAACAGGGCGCCCACCTCGCTGAACCGCAGGAAACGGAGCGTCGAGATGAGGAGCACCAGCATCCCGAGGAAGACGAGGAGCGACGTCGCCACCATGAGGACGCCGATCAGAAACTGCAGGTGGAAGTGCCGGCCGGGAACCTCCCAGACGCGGTTCAGCGCCACCTGAACGGCCGTGAACACCCCGGCGGCCGCCGCGATGAGCGTGATGCCTCCGAGCCACCCGAGCCGTCCGTGCTGGTTGTAGGCGTCGCGAATGGTGCGGATGAGGATGTCGGTGTCGCTTAGCCCGCCAAACACCCGGCCGACGTTGCGGGCGATCATGTCGGCGGGAAAGAGCAGTTGCAGACTGACGAGCAGCAGGATGGCCAGCGGCAGGAGCGAGAAGATCGCGTAGAAGCTGATCGCCGCGGCGGGAAACAGGTCCCCGTGCCGCCAGAAGCGCCCAAACGCACGGCCAAGCGTCGTCCCCGCGTGGCGCGCCGAGGCGGGCCAGCGGGTGCCCTGGCCGTCGTGACCCGGGAGCGGTATCATGCGAGCCATCGTCCTGAAGGTTTTCCCCCACCCACGCGGGAGGTATGTCCTGGTGTGTAAGCGTTCACCACAGCGCTTGTGGTTCCTCGGCGCCGCCGTCGCCGCGGTCCTCGCGCTCGGCGGCGCGGGCGGCGGCCTTTCGCCCGCCGGAACGGCCGGCGCCGTGGAGCCGGCGGCTCTGGCGACCTACCATTACAACGACGCCCGGACCGGCGGGGATCCCCAGGAGCACGTGCTCACGGCCGCGGCGGTCCGGCAGCGCTCGCTGCGGCGTCTCTGGACCGCCGGCGTCGAGGGCGACCTGTACGCATCGCCGCTCGTCATCCCCGGCGTCGCCGTCCGCGGACGGCCGACGACCGTGGTCTACGCCGCCACCGAGCACGACGCGGTCTACGCGTTCGACGCCGCCACCGGCGCGCGGCTGTGGGGTCCCGTGTCCCTCGGCACGCCCGTGCCGCGCGCGAGTCTCCCGTGCGGCAACATCGATCCCGTGGGGATCACCGGCACGCCGGTCGTCGACCGGGCGTCCGGCACGCTCTTCGCGGTCGCGCAGACGATCACCGACGGCGGCCGGACCCGGGCGTACCGGATCGCGGCGCTCAGCCTCGACGCCGGGACGATGCGGCCGGGCTGGCCGGTGACGATCGAGCCGCCCCCCGCCGGCAGCGTGCGGTTCGATGCCGGGCCGCAGCAGCAGCGGGGCGCGCTGACGTTCCTGCACGGGGTCGTGTACGTGCCCTTCGGCGGCTATTGGGGCGACTGCGGCGACTACCATGGATGGGTCGTGGCGGTGCCGGTCTCGTCGCCGGCCAGGCAGGAAGCGTACGCGACCCCGACCACCCGGATGGGAGGCATTTGGGCCCCCGGAGGGATGGCCGCGGACGGCGAGGGCCGGCTGTACGCGGGTACCGGCAACAGCGATTCCCGCGGGCGGGTCGACTTCGGCGAGGCCGTGCTTCGGCTCGAGACCGCCCCGGCGCTGCGCTTCTCCGGCTTGGCCCGCGACTATTTCATGCCGAGCAACTACGTGCCGCTCAACGACACCGACACCGACCTCGGCTCCGTTACGCCGATCGTGCTGCCCGACCAGCCGGACACCGCGACCCCGCATCTCGTGTTCACGGCGGGCAAGCAGGGGGTCGCCTACCTGATCAACCGCGACAACATGGGCGGGGTGGCGAAAGGCGACGGGGTCGGCGGCGAAGGCGTGTACAGCCGGTGCGTCTTCGGCGACTGCCGCTCGGGCGGCGGGCGCGTCTTCTCGGCGGGCGCGTACTGGGACGGGGGACCGGCGGGACGATTCGTGTACCTGCCGGGCGTGGGCCGCGGGGCACAGCCCCAACCCTGCCGCGGCAGCGGCGGCGTCGTCGCGCTGCGGCTCGGCGCCTCGGCCCAGTCCCGCCGAGCGACGATGGACGTCGCCTGGTGCAGCCCGTCGATGGGAGATCCCGGCGCGCCGGCGGTGACGGGCACCGGCGGCGCCGCCGTGGTCTGGGTGATCGACACGGCGGCCGGCGTGCTCCATGCCTTCGACGCCCGTACCGGCGCGGCGCTGTATTCGTCCGGGAGCGGCGACTCGCCCGGCGCGACGCACCGGTTCGTCACGCCGGCCGTCTTCGACGGGCGCGTTTACGTCGGCGCCGCGCGGGCGGTCGTGGCCTACGGCCTGAAGTAGGCCACGACGAGGCTGGAACTCGTCAGTCCCAACGCGCTCGACCTGGGGGTCGTGCTGCTTCGCTACCGGCCGGCACGTAATTAGGAAATTCCGCAATCTGGCGCCCATTGAGGCGCGCGCGAACGCGTCACGTCGCGGCGGGGACCGCCATGATCGCGGCGCGCTGGATGTCCTCGTACCGGACCTTCGAGATGTCGAACGCCTCGATGTTGTCGACGAGCTTCGTAAAGGTCTGATCGAAGCCGGGCAGCGTTTTGCGCGCCCGCGTCAGCGGGGTCGTCCGGGCCAGCACGAAGTTCTTCACGTAGGGGTGCCGCAGGCCTCGCTTCTTGAGGCGCTCGACCACGCCGCCGAGCGCCTCGTCGGCCCGGCGCACGAGCGCGGCGCGCTCCTCCCGCTGCCGGAGCGTCTTCGGGAAGTTGCCCTTGAGGAACCCGTCGACGCGCCGGAGGATCGGGGCAAAGGCGCCGCCGGCAAACCGCTTGTTCGTCTCGTACAGCAGCCCGAGCGTGATGAAGTGGGCCGCCTCGAACTCGAAGGCGTAGTCGTCCTCGCCCTTGGCCGGCTGGGACTCGACGAGGCCCCGGTACATGCGGATCACCTCGAGCGCCTTGTCCTTGAGATTGTGGGCCTTCTCGGTGTTGAGGGCGAGGATCTGGAACGCGACCTCCGGCTCCGGGACCACGATCGCCGGGATCATGCCGGCCTTGAGCTTCCGCATCACTTCCCGGCGGTGATTGCCGTTGGGCGTCCAGTACGTGCCCGGCTCCGGCGACATCACGACGATCGGGTCCACGGCGCGGTCGAGCTTCTTGACCACGGCCTGCAACCGTTTCACGTGCGTCGGGGAGAGATCACGCTGATACGGCGTCGCCTGGACCTTGTCCGTCGGCAGCAGGCAGAAGATCTGCCAGTGATCCCCGACCGGCTCGCGGTAGACCGCGAGCACGTGCCCGCCGTCGCGGTCGATGCGCTCGGCGAGCGCCGCGACTCCTTGCGGCGGGCTCTCCTCGGGGTAGGTCATCCAGCGGGCCATGCGTCCTCCTTACCGCGGCCGGCCGGCGCGGCCGCGGGCGTCACCGAATGTTGGCCGGCAGCAGCCGCTCGACGATCACGGTGTCCAGCCAGGCGCCGTCCAGCTTGCCGTGTTTTTCGTAGCGTCCCACCTCGCGAAAGCCGACCGACCGGAGCAGACGCAGGCTCGCCGTGTTCTGCGGGAAGACCCTGGAGACCAGCTTCCAGAACCCGGCCCGCTCGGCTTCCGCGATCAGCGCCTCCATCACGACGCGGCCGGCTCCGCGGCCCCGGGCTTCCCGGGCGACGTAGACCGAGAATTCCGCGACGCCGGCGTAACAGTCGCGCGGCCGGTAGGTCGACGTCGCGGCGAACGCCACGACGCGGCCCTCGTCCTCCGCCACGACGATGGGGTGGACCCCATCGAACCATCCCCGGACGTCGCCCGCGCTCCGCGGCCGTGTCTCGAACGTGGCGACGCGGTCCTCCATCCCTTCATTATAGATACGGGCGATCGCCTCGGCGTCGCCGCCCGTGGCGGGGCGGGTGCGCAGCATGGAGACCATTTTGGCATCAGCGGCCCCGGACGGCAAGTCCCGGCGCACCCCAAGGATGGCGGGAGGCGTGCCGCGAATTGGCGGACGGTCGAAATCAAAAATAATTCGATGTGATGCCGCCGTCGACGACCATGACGGCGCCGTTCACCCAGGCCGCCTCGTCCGAGGCCAGATAGAGCGCCATGTTGACGATGTCCTCGGGACGGCCGAATCGGCCGGCCGGGATCCGGTCGAGGCGCTTCTTCTTCTCCGCGGGGTTGGTGAGGAGCCACGACATGAGCAGCGGCGTCTCGATGGGCCCGGGGGCGATCGCGTTCGTCCGGACGCGCTTCGGCCCGAACTGCACGGCGAGGGACTTGGTGAGCGCGATCACGCCGCCCTTGCTCGCGGTGTAGGCGTCCTGGGGTACGGTGCACCCTACCAGGGCGACGAACGACGCCACGTTGATGATGGAGCCGCCGCCGCCCCGCAGGAGCTCGGGGATGGCGTGCTTGCAGCACAGGTAGATGCCCTTGAGGTTGACCGCCATCACGCGGTCCCAGACGTCTTCCGCGACGTCCACCACGGAGCCGTCGTCCGCCGGAAAGATGCCGGCGTTGTTGTAGAGCACGTCGAGGCGCCCGAACGCCTCGAGACCGCGGCGGACCAGCGTCTGGACGTCCCGCTCCCTCGCCACGTCGGCCTGGACGAAGATCGCCTCGCCCCCCGCGCGCGTGACCTCTCCGGCGGCGGTCTCGCCCGCGTCCTGCGATACGTCCGCGAGCACGACGCGCGCGCCCTCCAGGGCGAAGACCTGCGCGGCGAGGCGTCCCATGCCACCGCCGGCGCCGGTGATCAGGACGACTTTGCCGGCGAGGCGCATCAGATGCGCTCGAAATTGCGGCCGAGCTCCCAGCAGGTCACGGCGCGGTCGTACGCCGCCTGTTCGAGCTGAGCGGTATGGAGGTAGTGGTCGACGACCCGGTCGCCAAACGCCTCCCGCGCGATCTCGCTGCGCTCGAGCGCGGCGGTGGCGTCGCGGAGCGTGCCGGGGATCCGCGGGAGATCAGGCGCGCGGTACGCGTCGCCTTCGAACATCTCCGGCGGCTCGAGCCGCCGCTCGATACCCCACAGCCCGGCGGCGAGCGTGGCCGCGAACATGAGGTAGGGGTTGGCGTCGGCGCCTGGAATGCGGTTCTCGACGCGGAGTCCGTTCCCGCGGCCCACGATGCGGAACCCGCAGGTGCGGTTGTCGTGGCTCCAGACGGCCGCGACCGGGGCGAACGTGCCGGCCACGTAGCGCTTGTACGAATTGATGTACGGCGCGAAGAAGTATGCGAGCTCGGGCGCGCCGGCGAGGAGCCCGCCGAGGAAGTGCCGGAACAACGGCGACATGCCGAGCGGCCGCGCGTCCTCGTCCCAGAACAGGTTGCGCCGGCCGTCCAGGTCCCAGAGGCTCGCGTGAAGGTGGCAGGACGAGCCGGCAAGGTTGGCCCGCCACTTTGCCATGAACGTGATCGCCACGTCGTTGAGCGCCGCGATCTCCTTGGCGCCGTGCTTCGTTAGCGTGTGGCGGTCCGCCATCTCGAGGGGCTCCGCGTACCGGAGGTTCAGCTCGTGCTGGCCGGGCCCCCATTCGCCCTTGCTGAACTCGACCGGCACGCCGGCGGCGTCCAGGCCATTGCGGATCTGGCGGACGAGCCATTCCTCGTTCGTCCCCTGCTGGATGTGATAGTCTTCGATGTACCGCCCGTAGGGCTCCAGGTCGTGGAAGTGCTTGCGCTGCGCGCTCGCGTAGGTTTCGCGAAAGACGTAGAATTCGAGCTCCGAGGCGACCATGGCGAGATAGCCGCGCTCGTGCGCCCGTGCGACCTGGCGGCGCAGGATCTGCCGCGGCGACTCTTCCACCGCCGCGCCGTCATCGTGCGCGAGGTCGCAGAGCACGAGCGCCGTGTGCTCGAGCCACGGAATGCGGCGCAGCGTGTCGAGGTCCGGCCGCATGTGCATGTCGTGATAGCCGGTGTCCCAGCCGGTGAGGCGGTAGCCGGGCAGCGGCTCCATCTCCACGTCCACGCCGAGCAGGTAGCTGCACGCGTGGGCGCCGGACTCCGCCACCTGATCGAGGAAGAACCGTCCGGTCACCCGCTTGCCCATGAGGCGGCCCTGCATGTCGACCATCGCGGCGATCACCGTGTCGATCTCGGCGGAGGCGACCTGCGCGCGGAGCTCCTCGAGCGTGAGCCGGCCCGGAACGGGGGGCGTCATGGCCGCCTCCCTTCCATCATTCCGGCGGCGAACCCTCCAGCGGGACCGCTGCGGGAGGACGGGCCGGACTCTCGGCCGGCGTCGGCGAAGAGAGATGGGGCGATGAGCGAACAATCCGTGCGGCGGGGCAATCCGGAGATCGAAGCGGCGGTCGCTGGGCCAGCGTCTTGGTCAATGGAGCACGCGTGAACGCGCCGGGCCCGCCTCCCCCTTCGTGGGACTCACGCCGCGAAGGCGGGGTCCAGGTCAACGGCCGGGTGCTGGCGTGGCCGGCGCGGCCGTCCGTGGTCGTGTGTTTCGACGGCTGCGACCCCGAGTACATCGACGCCGCGCGGGCCGCCGGAGTGATTCCGACCCTCGACCGGATGGCGCGGGACGGGTTCTCGACCCTCGCGCGGGCGGCGATGCCCACGTTCACCAACCCCAACAACATCTCGATCGTCTGCGGGGCGCCGCCTGCGGTCCACGGCGTGTCGGGCAACTACTATCTCGACCGCGAGACCGGGCGCGAGGTCATGATGGTGGATGCGGCGCCGCTGCGGGCGCCGACGATTCTCGCGTCCTTCTCCCAGGCCGGCGCCACCGTCGTTGCCGTCACGGCGAAGGACAAGCTGCGCAAGGCGCTGGCGAAGGACCTCCGCGGGATCGCCTTCTCATCCGAGCACGCCGCCGCGGCCACCGGGGCCGAGCACGGCATCGCCGGCGTCGTCGAATTGGTGGGCCGTCCGCAGCCCGATCCGTACAGCGCCGATCTCTCACTGTTCGTGCTCGACGCCGGGATCGCATTGCTGCGAACGCGCCGGCCGGATCTCATGTACCTCTCCCTGTCGGATTACGTTCAGCACCGCTACGCGCCGGGGACACCGGAAGCCAACGCGTTCCTGCACGCCGTCGACGAGCGGCTGGCGGCGCTGCTGGCCCTCGATGCCGTCGTCGGGGTCGTCGCCGACCACGGGATGACCGACATGGCGCTGCCGGACGGCCGGCCCAACGTTCTGTACCTCGGCGACCGCCTGGACGATGCGTTCGGCGAGGGCGCCACGCGCGTGATCTGTCCCATCACGGACCCGTTCGTGCGCCACCACGGGGCGCTGGGCGGATTCGTGCGGGTGCACCTGATGCGGCCCGACGCGGACCCCGTCTGGCGCGGGGCGAACGGTCGGGACGCCGTGCTGCGCCGCGTGCGGTCGCTGCCGGGTGTGGGTCTCGCCCTGGTCCGGGAGGAGGCCTGCGCGAGGTTCGAGACGCCGTTCGACCGCGAAGGCGACATCGCCGTCGTGGGCGAGCGCGGATGCGCGATCGGCGCGCGCGCCGTCGATCACGATCTGTCACAGCTGGCGGGGGAGCGACTCCGCTCGCACGGAAGCCTGGCCGAGCAGCCCGTCCCGTTCTTCGTCTCCCGGCGTGTGACCCCGGAATACGCCGCGCGTGCATCGCTGCGCAACTTCGACGTCTTCGAGTACATCCTCAACGGCACGTACTGACGTTCGCCCGGCACGAATTTCACCGGACGTTAACCTCCACGTTACGGCGCCATCATGCGCCACCGCAGGTAGGGACCCGGGCGGCGGTGAAGTGGGACGCCACCGCACATTGGCCCACTGGAGGTGCATGATGGCGGTCGTCAAGCCGACGCCTGCGACGCAGGCGATCGCGGAGCTCACGAGGGAGCACGTCTTGATCCCGTGGGAAGCGCAGGGCGGTCCGCCGCCGCTCGCGATCGATCACGCGAAGGGCTGCTACCTCTACACGGCCGGCGGCGAGCGCATCCTCGACTTCTGCTCAGGCCTCATCAACGTCAACGCCGGGCACAGCCATCCGAAGATCATCGCGGGCATCCAGCGGCAGGCCGAGCGTCTCACGTTCGTCAATCCGAGCTTCTCGACGGAGCCGCGCGCACGGCTCGCAGAGAAGTTGTCGCGCATCGCGCCCAATCAAGCGTACCCCAAGGTCTTCTTCACGAACGGCGGCGCCGACGCCAACGAGAACGCCGTCAAGATGGCGCGCCTCTACACCGGACGCCAGAAGGTGCTCGTCTCCTACCGCGGCTACCACGGCGCGACCTACGGCGCGATCACGCTGAGCGGCGATCCGCGGCGGTGGCCGGCGGAGCCGGGCATCCCCGGCGTGACCCGCTTTCTCACGCCGTACCCGTACCGCAGCCCCTTCATGGTGCCGGCGGAGCGCGAGACGGCCGCGGCGCTCGAGCACCTCGAGACCGTGCTGATGTACGAGGGCCCGGACAGCGTGGCCGCGATCCTGATCGAGGCGATGATCGGCGGGAGCGGCCTCGTGATCTATCCGGACGGCTACCTCAAGGGCGTGCGGGACATCTGCGACCGCTACGGGATCGCGCTGGTCTTTGACGAGGTGATGACGGGCTTCGGCCGGACCGGCGAATGGTTCGTCTGCCAGCATTGGAACGTGCTGCCGGACATGATCTCGTTCGCGAAAGGCGTGACCTCCGGCTACGTCCCGCTCGGCGGCGTGCTGGTGTCCGAGAAGATCTCCCGCCATTTCGACGACAACGTGCTGTGGGCCGGGCTCACCTATTCCGGCCACCCGCTCGCGTGTGCGGCCGGCATCGCCAACCTCGAGGTCTTTGAAGAAGAACGCCTCGTGGCGCGCGCGCGACGGATGGGCGAGGTGCTCGGTCCGAAACTGCGCAAGATGGCGGAGCGGCACCCGAAGGTCGGCGACGTGCGCGGCCTGGGGCTGTTCTGGGGGATTGAGCTCGTCAAGGACCGCGCCTCCAAGGAGCCGCTCGAGCCGTTTGCCAAGCGCGGCGCGGGGCCGAGTCCGATGAAGTCTCTCGTGACCGCGGCCCGCAAGCGCGGCGCCTACATCATGGGCCGCTACAACGTGTTCCTGGCGGCGCCGCCGCTCGTGGTCTCCGAGGAAGAAATCGAAGCCGGCGTGCAGGCGATCGACGGCGCGCTGACGGACATCGGTGCATAGGGGGGTGCCGCGGCGGCGGTCCGAACGAACCGGGGAGATGACAGCGGGCTAGAACAGCACGGTACTCGAGACGAAGGGGGGCGCGACGTAATGGGCGACTCGAAACGTGGAGTGTTAACCGGTCTTGCCGTGCTGGCAGCGGCCGGTCTTCTGCTCGTGCCGGCGCAGATGAGCTGGAGTGCGGCCGAGCCGATCAAGATCGGCGAAGTGGGACCGCTGTCACCGCCCGGCGGCTACGAAGACGGCAAGCTGATGCTGGACGCGGCGCTGATGGCCCAGGACGAGATCAACAAGGCCGGCGGGGTGCTCGGCCGGCCGATCAAGATCGTCGAGGCGGACACGCGCGGGAAGCCTGAAGAGGGCACCGCGGCCGCCGAGCGGCTGACGGCGCAGGAACACGTCGCCGCCATCTTCGGCGAGTTCCACAGCGGCGTGTTTCTCGCCGAGATGGAGGTCGCGCACAAGACCGGCACGCCGATCGTCGCGGTCGACGTCTGGGCCAACAAGATTACGGCCAAGGGCTACCCCGAGGTCTTCCGGGTCGCGCCGTGCCAGGCGATCATCGCCAACCGCTACGCCGATTGGATCGCGGCCGCGGGGTTCAAGAACGTCCTCGTGATGTACGAGAAGACCGACGGCGGCGAGGGGCACCGCGACGTCCTGCTCCCGGGCCTCGCGAGGCACAACGTGCACTACGACGTCGTCGGCGTGGACCTCAACCAGACCGAGTTCACGGCCCAGCTCCAGCGGTTGCTCGCCCACAAACCGCCCTACGACTTGTTCGCGACCGCCTACAGCGAAGCGGGCATCTACCCGCTGGTCAGCCAATCGAAGAGCATCGGCTTCGCGCCGACCGCGCACACCGGCATGTACAACTCCGGCGGTCCGGTGACCACCGAGGCCTTCTGGAAGAACGTGGGTGAGGCGGGCGT
>DASYZR010000113.1 GCA_035945995.1 bacterium | reverse complement strand
TTCACGATCGCGATCCGAAAGCCCCCCGGCGGCATCGCATGGTGCTCGGGGAGGATCGTCTCGTCGAACGTGATCTGGATGCTCGAGATTCCGTCCACGCCGCGCAGCGCGTCGACGTCCGCGGGATCGATCGTGTAGCGCGGGCCGTGCGGCGCGAACAACACGACGCTGTATCCGGTCCGCCGCGCCCGGTCGCGGAACCGCCAGCGGCCGTGGGCGTAGAGGTCGACCACGCTTTCGAGCCAGCCCGGACCGTTCAGATCGAGCCACTGCTCCGCCATCCGGAGATGACACTCGATGATGACGCCCCCGATCGTTTCGAGGTTCACGACCCCGGTAAACCCGCGGAGGTGCCGGCGGGCCCATCCGCCCAGGCGCCGCTCGAGCGATGGGAGGCGCTCGGCCATGACGGTCCAGTAGTCGAACGTTCCCCCGCCCAGGCGCCGCCCGAGCGTGTGGCGCCACCACCGCGGCCGGCCTTCGCCGAGCGCGATGTCGGTGCTGATGTGCCGCCCCCGCAGCAGCCGCATCCACAGATGTCCCGGCGCGAACCGGGCCGCCATCTCGGACGGCGACCGGACGACGAATCCGTGGGCGCCCATCCCGTGCAGGTTCATGACCGGCTTGCTGAAGACCGGATAGCGCCGCGGCGCGACTCCATGCGGTCCGTACGGCACGCCCTGGCTGCCGCACACGAAGAGTTTGTCGTAGACGTGACGATGGGCGGGATAGAGCCGCCACCCGGTGGGGTCGTCGACGGGCACGACCGTGCCGGGCGGCACCGTCACGCCCTCGAAGTATTGCCAGCGCCACACGTCGACCCCCGGAAAGCGCGGGCCGCCGCCCGGCGGCATCTCACGGACGATGTGATGGAGACGCAGCCGCGTGGCACGCCGCGGCGGCAATGACCGCGTCACGCCTCGAGGTCCACCTCGAGCGGCAGGAGCACCGCCCCGCAGAGATGGTACCAGCCGACCGTCAGCGCGAGATCGACGATCTGCGCCGGCGCGAAGTGGGCCCGCAGCGCCTCGAACGTCGCGTCGGCGGCGTGGCGCGAGGTCGCGACCTCGTGGGCGTAGGCCATCGCGGCGCGCTCCGCCGCGGTGAACGCGGTACTCGTCTGCCAGGCCGGCAACGCCGCGAGTTTCTCGTCGGACACGCCGGCGCGACGGGCGGCGGCCGTATGGTGCACCTGCTCGTACCGGACGCCGAGCGCGTAGGCCGTCGCGAGAATCGTCAATTCACGGAGCGGCGCCGCCAGCGCGCTCTCGTCGCGCACGTAGCGCGACATGCCGAGAAACGCGCGCAGGGCCGGCGGCTGGTTCGCCAGCACGCGGTACAGGTTGAGCAGCGGACGGCCGAGCGCCCTCACGGCGGCATAGGCCTCGGCGGCACCATCGGCGTTCGCGTCCGGATCCGGCACGTAGGGAAGTCTGGCCATGGAGGGTCGGGTTCGCTGACGCGGCGCGCGCGGCCTCCCCGGAGCGGCGGCGCGCCCGGAGGAAGCCCCCGGGCGCGCCGAGAAAGGCGCACCCTCATGGCGGAGATGCGCGCCGCGCTGATTCACAAAGCCCATGACATCCGTGTGGAGGCCGTCCCCCTGCCCGAGCCGCGGGACGGAGAAGTGCTGCTCCGCGTCCGCGCCGTAGGCGTGTGCGGCAGCGACCTTCATTATTATCGCGAGGGCGGCGTCGGCTCGGCGTGGGTGACGTCCCCGCTGATTCTCGGCCACGAGTTCGCCGCCGAAGTCGCCGACGATCGCGGCCGGCCGCACGGTCTGCCGGCCGGGACGCTCGTGGCCGTCGACCCGGCGCGTCCCTGCGGACGCTGCGAATGGTGCCTCCGCGGCGATCAGAACCTGTGCCCCGACGTGAAATTTGCCGGCACCCCCGGGCTCCACGGCGGTCTGGCCGAGTACCACGCGGCGCCTCCGGACGCCCTGTTCCCCGTCCCGGACGGCTTCGATCCGGCGACCACGGCGTTGCTCGAGCCGCTCGGCGTGGCGATCTTCGCGCTCGATCTGGCGCGCCTCCGGCCGATGGACACCGTCGCGGTGATCGGCGCGGGACCGATCGGATTGCTGCTGCTCCAGGTGGCGCGGGAAGCCGGCGCGGGGCGCGTCTGGACGATCGACCCGATCGGGTACCGCGCCGAGGCCGCCAAGCGGCTCGGCGCGGACGACGCGGCCACGAATCTCCGGGCGGTCGCCGGGTGGACCAACGGCCGGGGCGCCGACGTAGTGCTCGAGGCGACGAACTCGCCCACCGGGCCGGAGGACGCGGTGGCCTGCGCGGCGGTCGGCGGGCGCGTCATTCTCGTCGGCATCCCGGACGGCGACCGTTTCGGTCTCGTCGCGTCGGAGGTGCGGCGGAAGGCGCTGACGATGAAGTGGCAGCGGCGCATGGGGCACGTATATCCGCGCGCGATTCAGATGGTCCAGGCCGGGCGGGTCAACGTCGGGCCGATCGCCACGCACACGTTTCCGCTAGACCGCGTCCCGGACGCCTTCCGGTTCCAGAACGCGTACCAGGAAGGCGTGCTCAAGACGATGATCGAGATCGGCTAACCCAACCCTAACCGAGCGGCAAGACAGGCCGACCGCGCGATTTCCCCCGTTCATTTACCTGGCCGGGTTACGAGGGGCTTATATCACCGTTGCGGTGAGGGGTAGCGCCCGAAAGGGTCGCAGCCCCGGTTCACCGAACCGCCATTTCCAACCTCTGACAGTCATGGAGGCCGACGAATGGCTCGTCGGGCCGGGAAGCGGGTCGCGAAGCGGCTGGTCAAAAGACGGCCGACGCAATCCGCTCGGCGCGCGAGCCGCATGGCCCCGCCTCCTGCCGAGCGTCTCCACAATCTTCCTCCCCAACTCACCAGCTTCGTCGGCCGCGAGCAGGAGATCGCGGAGATCAAACGCCTCCTGACCACGACCCGTCTGCTCACCCTGACCGGCTCCGGCGGTTGCGGCAAGACCCGGCTGGCGCTCCAGGTGGCTGCGGAGGTCCTGGAAGAGTTTCCCCATGGGGTGTGGCTCGTGGAGTTAGGGACGTTGTCCGACCCGAGCCTTGTCCCGAAAGTGGCGGCCTCTGCGCTCGGCCTGCCTGAGCAGCCGGGCCGGCCGCTGATTGAGACGCTCACGGGTGCGCTGCGGAGCAAGTCGGCTCTCTGCATCTTGGACAATTGCGAGCACCTGCTGGTTGCGTGTGCACAACTGACCGATGCGCTCCTGCGGACCTGCCCCAACGTGCGGATTCTCGCGACGAGCCGGGAGGCCCTCGGGGTAATGGGGGAGACCACCTTGCGTGTCCCCTCGCTCTCCCTCCCCGACCTGCAGCATCTCCCGCCCCTGGACCGCTTCACTGAATACGAAGCCATTCGGCTGTTTCGCGATCGGGCGGTCGCGAGTACACCGCAGTTCACCGTGACCAGCAGCAACGCCCCGGCGGTCGCGCAAGTGTGCCATCGGTTGGACGGCATCCCTCTTGCCATCGAACTCGCGGCGGCCCGCATCAAGGTGCTGGCGGTGGAACAGATTGCCGCGCGGCT